>CAIZCB010000379.1 GCA_903931355.1 uncultured Pseudomonadota bacterium | reverse complement strand
GGCGTTTGCGGTGATTAGTCATACCGGCATGTTGGTAATCGGCGTGTTTTCGTTTAACGATTTTGCTTTAGAAGGCAGCATCTTGTTATCCATCGCTTATGGCTTAGCGACGGCGGGGATGATGTTTAGTATCGGTTTGATTTACGAACGCACTCGCACCTCTTATTTACCGCGTTTGGGTGGCTTGTTTGAGAGCAATTCGACCTTGGCTTTGCTGTTTATGATTTCGGCATTAAGCACCATGGTGATGCCCGGAACACCGGGATTTGATGCCGCGCATTTATTAATCGAAGGCACGATTGAAGAACACGGCTGGCTAACCGCGATTGCGATTTTGCTCGGTAACGTCTTGGGTGCCGCGTTTTTGTTATGGGCGTTTCAGCGTTTGTTTATCGCTCATCCACGCCGTCATCATCAACCTTACAGCACCAAACATCATCCAGTGATTAAAGAGCGGATTATTG
The DNA here is from genome assembly GCA_903931355.1 of uncultured Pseudomonadota bacterium. Classification (GTDB taxonomy): domain Bacteria; phylum Pseudomonadota; class Gammaproteobacteria; order Methylococcales; family Methylomonadaceae; genus Methylomonas. The sequence goes on along the minus strand of CAIZCB010000379.1, from coordinate 4,363 downwards.
CCGTGGTGATTTGCGGTTTGTTAATCGCCACCGGTTTTTACACCACGCCGTGGTTGAAATACATCGATCAAGAAGCCCGCGAAATTGGCGAGCATTACCCTCAACATCATAGTCACCACGATAACGGTTTGTCCCATGAATGATAGTTTGCCTTTGCTTTCGTTATGTTTGGTTTGGCCATTGTTGGGAGCGGTGTCGATAGCGGCGTTGTCGAATCGCGATTTAGCTAAGCGCTGGGCTTTGGCCGTTGCTGGCATCGAGTTGTTCTTTACCTTGCTGGTGGCGTTTTACTTTGATCCAGAAGATAGCAGCTGGCAATTACAGGAAACTTATCGCTGGCTGCCGAGTTTAAATATCCAATATCAATTGGCGGTAGACGGGATTTCAGTCTGGTTCTTGCCGCTGACCGCTTTATTGACCTTAATGACTATGCTGGCGAGTTGGCAAAATCTGCAGGGTTTTACTCGCTTGCATTTAGCGCTGATGTTGCTGCTAGAAAGCGTCACCATCGGCGTGTTTACCGCCACCGATTTAGTGCTGTTTTTCCTGTTCTGGGAATTAACCTTGCCGCCGATTTTCTTGTTAATCGGTTTATGGGGCATCGGTGCCGAACACCGACAAGCCGCCAATAAATACACCTTGTTCATGCTGTTTGGCGGTGCGCCGTTGTTATTTGCGATTATTTTGCTGGCGCAAAACTACGCCCAACAACACGGTGGAGTTTGGAGTTTTAGCTTGCCGGAATTATTGGCAACGCCGATTGATTTAGCCTTACAGCAATTAGTGTTTGGCTTATTGTTGCTGGGCTTTGCAGTCAAAGCGCCATTATTGCCGTTTCATACTTGGCTACCGACCATAGCCATGCAAGCGCCGACGCATTTAACCGCTTTGCTAGTCGGTTTAAAACTGGGGCTTTACGGCATCATCCGCTTTGCCTTGCCATTAGCCCCGCAAGCGGCATTTGAACAGCGCTGGCTATTGGCGATTATCGGCGCGATTACCTTAGTCTACGCTGCACTGATCGCCCTGCGTCAAACTAATCTGCGCCGTTTATTAGCCTATGCCAGCATCAGTCATGTCGGCATGGTGGTGATGGCCATCGCCGCCTTTAATCAACAAGCCCTACAAGGCGCGGTGATGCAATTGCTGAATTTTGGCTTAATCGCCAGTAGTTTGATGTTGTTGGCGGGAATGATAGAACAGCGTTTAGGCAGCAATGAATTAGTCCACCTCGGCGGTTTAGCCAAGCCTTTGCCGCGCTTAACCACGCTGTTTTTCCTATTCGCTTTAGTCAGCATTGGTGTTCCAGGCAGTAATGGTTTTGTTGCGGAATTATTGATGTTGTTGGGGATAGTAGAAGGCTTGCCAGTGTTGAGTTTCGTGGCCTTGTTCGCCGCTGTGTTAGGTGCCGGTTACTTGCTGAACTACATCCGCCAAGGCTTTTGGGGGCCGGTGGTGCAAGTCGATGTGCAACGCAGTCAGGATTTATTACCGCGTGAATTGTGGGTGTTGATTGTGCCAGCGCTGTTGGTGTTGTTATTGGGCTTAATGCCGCAGGGCTTGTTAGAAAACCAAAGTTTAACGGTGATCGGCTGGTTGCAGCGGGTTGAGCAGCCGCAATGGTTGTTGGTTAAGAATTGATGTTATGCATTAGAGTTATTTGATTTTGGAAACTGAATGAGTTGCGTGTCTACTGTGTTAAATTTCCCATTATTTTTAAAACACAAATATTCGCCATGACCACCATCCGCCAAGACGATTTCATCGACAGCATTTGCGACGCCCTGCAATACATTTCTTACTACCATCCCAAAGACTTTATCCAAGCGCTACACGCTGCTTATCAAAAAGAACAAAGCCCCGCCGCTAAAGATGCGATGGCGCAGATTTTGATTAACTCGCGGATGTGCGCCGAAGGAAAACGGCCGATTTGCCAAGATACCGGCATCGTCACCGTGTTTTTGAAAATCGGCATGGATGTGCGTTGGGACGCTGAATTGAGCGTTAGCGAAATGGTCAACGAAGGCGTGCGCCGCGCTTATACCCATCCTGACAACCTACTTCGCGCCTCGATTTTGTCCGATCCAGCCGGAAAACGGATTAACACCAAAGACAACACCCCCGCTGTGATTCACATGGAGCTGGTCAAAGGCGATCAAGTCGAAGTTGAAGTCGCAGCGAAAGGCGGTGGCTCAGAAGCTAAATCTAAATTCGCCATGCTTAACCCCAGCGAGAGCATTGTCGATTGGGTGATGAAAATGGTGCCGACTATGGGCGCAGGCTGGTGTCCACCCGGGATTTTGGGGATAGGCATTGGCGGCACCGCGGAAAAAGCCATGTTGCTGGCTAAACAAGCCTGTATGGAATCAATTGATATTCAAGACTTAATCGCTCGTGGCCCTAACAATGCTTTAGAACAATTGCGTTTGGAGTTATTTGAGAAGGTCAATTCTTTGGGGATAGGCGCACAAGGTTTGGGCGGATTAACCACGGTGTTGGATATTAAAATTCTCGATTACCCAACCCACGCCGCTAATAAACCGATAGCGATGATTCCCAATTGCGCCGCGACTCGTCACGCCCATTTCGTCTTGGACGGCTCAGGCCCCGCCTTACTGACGCCACCGAAATTAGCAGACTGGCCGGTGATTACCCAAACCGCTGGTAACGCTAGGCGCGTCAATATCGACAGCTTGACTAAAGCCGACATCGCCGCATGGCAACCCGGGGAAACTTTATTGCTCAGCGGCACGATGCTGACCGGACGCGATGCCGCCCACAAAAAACTGGTGGATTTATTAGCCAGCGGCGAAGGTTTGCCGGCTGGCGTTGATTTCAACAACAAATTTATCTACTACGTCGGCCCAGTTGATCCAGTGCGTGACGAAGTCGTTGGCCCCGCAGGTCCAACCACTGCGACACGGATGGACAGCTTCACCGACAAAGTATTAGCCGAAACCGGCTTGTTAGGCATGATAGGCAAAGCCGAGCGCGGCGCGGTGGCTTTGGAAGCGATTAAAAAACATCAAGCGGTGTATTTAATTGCGGTCGGTGGCGCTGCGTATTTGGTATCGAAAGCAATTCGTCAATCCCGAGTTGTGGCGTTTCCTGAGCTGGGCATGGAAGCGATACATGAATTTATTGTGGAGGATATGCCGGTGACAGTGGCGGTGGATAGTCGTGGTGAGTCGATACATAACACCGCGCCAGTGATTTGGAAGGCGAGGATTGCGGAGGGGAAGTAAATCTGGTCTACAGTGACTTGACTTGTGATGGCGACATTGTCATGACAATCTACCAAAAACGGTGGCAAGTTGAAGTGTTTCACAAACCCTTGAAACTCAACGCTGCTTTGGATAAATCACCAACCCGACGGGTAATCACGCAAAAACAACCATTATTTATATTGATTAACGTGGTCTTTAAGTTGGAATGCTTGAAGCTCAAGCACAAAGCTAATCATTTTGCGTAAGGGCTAAGCTTTTTATTAATGGATGTTACGCAGAAATTATAGCTATCCATGGACATAGCCGTCATTCCCGCGAAGGCGGGAATGACGGAGCTAACAATAATAACCAAGTCAAATGCTATTGAACCTAACGCTCTGTGACTTTGGTGACTAGATTTCTAGCACTGCGTAATATCAGTCATTAAGATATAGCTACCGTTTTTGTTTAAAGCCAAGGTGGTTTTCACGCCGATGCAATCTGCACAAGGGATAAACCACGACGATGCGCTAATTATGCAACCCATATAGGATGCTGCCGACGTCAGGAGGCGCATCACTCGCGTTAATCAATATATTTAATTGAAATGCATTCATATAATGGTTTACCGATTTTTGCCTAACAAAAGACTTGGCCTAATACGTCAATTTGTTTAATCAAAAACGATAATTTTACGGTCTGCAAGATTGAACCGCGTACGGCGCACCGGTACCGCTTACGGGGTAACGGGTAGGGTGCAATAACCAACGGGCATTGCACCGTTTTGGCCTTCGATCATACGGCGTAATACGCTATCGCTATTACGCCCTACTTGCTTATCTAACTCGAATCAATTTCGAGGGTATTTTGCAACAGGGAAGCCGATTGAATTGTATGTGAGTCCGGGAACGACGATTTCGGGGCCGTTGCAAAACGCGCTAAGTAGCAATCCCGCCAATTTAATTAAAACTTTTGATCCAGTAACCAAAAAAATTACCAATTGGAAACCCTAAATGATCGAATATAACCTGAAGATTGAAACGTCCTGTTCCTTGCGTAAACCTTCCGACTTTTTGGATGCCGTTAAATTACATTGTCTTATGCTGCCGCAATACATGCCTATGAAATGGGGATGGACTGAACCCCGAACCCCTTTC
>CAIZCB010000378.1 GCA_903931355.1 uncultured Pseudomonadota bacterium | reverse complement strand
CTATTTTAGAACTACAGATGTAACCGGTGCTGTTGATTTGCCAGAAGGCGTAGAAATGGTAATGCCTGGTGACAATATCGCAGTAACTGTTAAACTAATTTCTCCAATCGCGATGGACGATGGTTTGCGTTTCGCGATTCGTGAAGGTGGTCGTACTGTTGGTGCTGGTGTTGTTGCATCAATTATTGAATAGTTCCATAGGTAAAAGGTTTTTCTGATTAGGTCAGTAGTTCAATTGGTAGAGCAGCGGTCTCCAAAACCGCAAGTTGGGGGTTCGAGTCCCTCCTGGCCTGCCAGTCAGAAAATATTAAAACAAATTAAAAGTAGTAAAAAATGAACGCTCAGTTAGAAGAAGCGACATCGGTTTCTGATGTAATTAAACTCATAATATCGCCTGTTCTAATTGTTCTTGGTGTAGTTGGGTTTTATTACTTTAGCGACTTGCAGTTTTTATATAGAGTAATAGCACTTATTGCTGTTATCTCGTCTTCCCTAGGCATCTTATTTACCACGGCAAAAGGTGCGGCAGTTATGTCTTTTATTGCTGAATCTAAACAAGAGTTTAAACGAATTGTTTGGCCTACAAAAGATGAGGCAATTAGAACAACATTGTTAGTATTTGTGATGGTGTCTCTAGTGGGTTTTGTTTTGTGGTTTTTAGATATGCTTTTCTTTTCTGCTGTTCAATTTCTGATGAGTCAGGGAGTTAATTGATGGCATTTCGTTGGTATGTCGTTCATAGCTATTCAAATTTTGAAAATAAAGTTAAGCAAGGTATAGAAGAAAGAGTCAAACGAGATGGCTTGGAAGAATTCTTTGGAAAAATTCTTGTTCCAACCGAAGAGGTTGTAGAAATGAGGATGGGTCAGCAAAGAAAAAGCGAAAGAAAGTTTTTTCCTGGTTACGTTTTAGTTCAAATGGAATTGAATGACGAAACTTGGCATTTAGTAAGAAATGTGCCAAGGGTATTAGGTTTTATAGGTGGAACTTCAGATAGGCCATCGCCAATATCAGATAAAGAAGCTATGACAATATTGAATAGGGTTGAAGAAGGTGTAAATAAACCTAGACCTAAAGTATTGTTTGAAGTTGGTGAAGTAGTTCGCATTATAGATGGGCCATTTAAAGAGTTTAATGGCAGCATAGAAGAAGTTAATTACGAAAAAAGCCGTCTACGTGTTTCTGTTCTTATCTTTGGTCGCTCAACACCAGTAGAGTTAGAGTTTGGGCAAGTCGAAAAGATTTAGTATATTTTAAGATTTTAATGAAATCCTCGTCATTTTGTGGCGGGGATTTTTGTTTGTTAGGGGAGCAGTAATGCGATTGAACCCGTTTGGAGTATAAGATGGCAAAAAAAATTGATTCATACATTAAGTTGCAAGTAAAGGCTGGCGAGGCAAATCCAAGTCCTCCAGTTGGTCCTGCGCTAGGTCAACGTGGTGTTAATATTATGGAGTTCTGTAAGGCATTCAATGCTAGAACTCAAGAAGTGGAAAAAGGCTTACCACTTCCAGTTGTTATTACAGTTTATAGCGATAAAAGCTTCACTTTTATTACTAAAACCCCTCCTGCTTCAATTTTGTTGAAAAAAGCAACAGGTCTAAAAAGCGGCAGTAGCAAACCAAATACAAATAAAGTTGGAACAGTTACTAGAGCGCAGTTGGAAGAGATTGCAAAAACCAAAATGGAAGATTTAAATGCTGCTGATCTTGATGCGGCGGTTAGAATTATTGGAGGTAGTGCGCGTAGCATGGGCTTGAATGTGGAGGGCGTATAAAATGGCAAAGCTAACCAAAAAAGCAAAAGCGATCAAAGAAAAAGTAGCTTCAAATAAACAATATTCAGTTGCAGAAGCTGTTAGCTTGTTAAAAGAATTTGCAAATTCTAAGTTCGACGAGTCAATTGATGTAAGTGTAAATCTTGGTGTTGACCCAAGAAAATCAGACCAAAATGTGCGTGGTGCTTCTGTATTGCCAAATGGTACAGGTAAAACAGTTAGAGTAGCTGTTTTTACCCAAGGTCCAAACGCTGATGCCGCAAAAGAAGCGGGCGCAGATATCGTTGGTATGGATGATTTGGCTGAGCAAGTTAAAAAAGGCGAAATGAACTTTGATGTGGTTATTGCTTCACCAGACGCAATGCGTGTGGTAGGTCAATTAGGTCAAATTCTTGGACCGCGCGGTTTAATGCCAAACCCAAAAGTTGGTACTGTTACTCCAGACGTAGTAACTGCTGTTAAAAACGCAAAGTCAGGCCAAGTTAGATATCGTACAGATAAATCAGGCATTATTCACTGCTCAATTGGTAAAGTTTCATTTGATGAGTTAGCACTAAAACAAAACTTAGAGTTTTTAGTGTCTGATTTGAAAAAAGCTAAACCAACCGCTGCTAAAGGTGTATACCTTAAAAAAATATCATTGTCCTCAACAATGGGGCCAGGTTTGTGGATTGATCAAACCAGTATCGATATTTAAAAAATCAAAAAACTTTGGGTTGCCGCTCAGTCGGCAACCGTCAAAGACCGTAGGGGCAGTTGCTTAATTATCCTACGCAGACGGAAGCTTGAGCCGCAAAGATGGTGAAAGGGACCGTAAACGGGCATCGTAAGATGCATTCATATATTTCGATGTGAATCGGAAAATTAATGGAGGTAAATGTGGCACTCAATTTAGATAGCAAAAAAGTTGTCGTAGAGGAAGTTGCTGAATTCGCCGCTAAAGCCTATTCTGCGATTGCAGCTGAATATCGCGGTTTAACCGTTACAGAGTTAACGGAACTGCGTAAAACTGCAAGAGAAACAGGTGTTTATTTGCGAGTAGTCAAAAATACATTGGCTAAACGCGCTGTAGCAGGTACAGAATTTGAATGTATGCAAGATGGATTAGTTGGTCCATTAATTCTTGCATTTTCAATGGAAGATCCTGGTTGTGCGGCACGTTTAATTAGTGAGTTCTCAAAAGGTCACAATAAACTGATTGCAAAAGTTGTTGCGATAGGTGGACAAGCTTACGATGGTTCAGAACTTGAACGTCTAGCAAGATTGCCAACTCGTGATCAAGGTATCAGTATGTTGATGTCAGTAATGAAAGCACCAGTTGAAAAACTTGCTAGAACATTGGCAGCAGTCAGAGACGAAAAACAAGCAGCATAATTCGCGTCAATCAGTAAACGCATTAAAATTTAGAGGAAAATACAATGGCAATTTCACAACAAGACATCTTGGAAGCAGTCTCTAACATGACTGTGATGGAAATCGTTGATTTGATTTCAGCAATGGAAGAAAAATTCGGCGTATCAGCTGCTGCAGCTGTTGCAGTTGCTGCTCCAGTAGCCGCTGCTGCTGTTGAAGAACAAACAGAGTTCGATGTTATCTTGACCGGTTTCGGCGATAACAAAGTTGCTGTGATTAAAGCTGTTCGTGGCTTAACAGGCCTAGGCTTGAAAGAAGCGAAAGATGCTGTTGAAGGTGCACCTACTACAGTTAAAGAAGGCGTAAGTAAAGCTGAAGCTGAAGCTGCTAAAAAAGAGCTTGAAGAAGCTGGCGCAACTGCCGATATCAAATAAACAGTTTGACTGTTTATCGGGCGTAAGCCTATCAAACTGGGCTGACGACATCCTGTCGTCGGCCTTTTACTGTTTCTAAAATAAACAGTACTAAATAATCTCTGACGACGAAGGTATAGAAGCAATATGGCCTATTCTTTTACCGAAAAAAAGCGCATACGTAATAATTTTGGGAAAGGTTCAGAAGTACTTGAAGTTCCCTATCTCTTAGCGACACAAATCGATTCATATGCAAGTTTCCTACAGTTAGGTATAAATCCTGACAAACGACGAAATTTAGGCTTGCATGCAGCATTTTCAAGTGTATTTCCAGTGGTTAGTCACTCAGGATATGCTGTTTTAGAGTACGTGAAATATCGCTTAGGTGAGCCCGCTTTTGATGTAAGAGAATGCCAGCAACGCGGTGCTACCTATTCTGCTCCTTTGAGAGTATTGGTTCGTCTTGTTATCTATGATAAAGACGCTCCGGCAAATACCAAAGTAGTAAAAGATATTCGTGAGCAAGAAGTTTACATGGGTGAACTTCCTCTGATGACTGATAACGGTACATTCGTTATTAATGGTACCGAGCGTGTTATTGTTTCGCAATTACATAGATCACCTGGTGTCTTTTTTGATCATGACAAAGGTAAAACACACTCATCTGGAAAATTATTATTCAATGCCAGAGTAATTCCTTATCGTGGCTCATGGTTAGATTTTGAATTTGACCACAAAGACGCAGTCTATGTTCGTATAGATAGACGTCGTAAAATTCCAGCGACTATCTTATTAAGAGCGCTTGGATATGATAACGAAGGAATGATTAACATTTTCTTCGAAACTAATAAGTTTTCATTAAATGCCGATAACGTAATGTTCCATGTAATTCCTGAGCGGTTACGTGGTGAGATGGCGGTATTTGATATCAAGCATGACGGTAAAGTCCTAATCGAAGAAGGTCGTAGGATTACTGCAAAACACATACGCCAATTAGAAAAAGCTGGCGTTACTGAAATTGAAGTGCCTAGAGATTATCTCTATGGAAAAATTTTAGGCCATAACATTATTGATACATCAACTGGTGAATTGTTAGCTAACGTTAATGATGAATTGACAGATGTGTTAATACAAAAACTAATTGATGCTGACGTATCTGAGATCAATACGCTTTATGTAAATGATCTTGATAGAGGTCCTTACATTTCAAATGCAATGCGTTTGGATACAACAACTAATCGATTAGAAGCGTTAGTTGAAATATACCGCATGATGCGTCCTGGTGAGCCACCTACAGTCGATTCTGCAGAAAATCTGTTTGAAAATCTATTCTTTACCGATGAACGCTATGATTTATCTACCGTTGGTAGAATGAAATTCAATCGCCGATTAGGTCGTGAAGAAATTGAAGGCACCGGTACATTAAGTAAAGAAGACATCATTGATGTATTGAAAGAGTTGATTAAAATCAGAAACGGTAATGGTACCGTTGACGATATTGATCACTTGGGCAATAGACGTGTACGTTCTGTTGGTGAAATGATTGAAAATCAATTCCGTATTGGTTTGGTTCGTGTTGAGCGTGCTGTAAGAGAGCGTTTAACATTAGCGGATTCTGAAGGCTACATGCCACAAGAAATTATCAACGCCAAACCGGTTTCAGCAGCAGTTAAAGAGTTCTTTGGTTCAAGCCAATTGTCCCAGTTTATGGATCAAAACAACCCGCTTTCGCAGGTTACCCATAAACGTAGGGTTTCAGCATTAGGTCCTGGTGGTTTGGCAAGAGAACGTGCGGGCTTTGAGGTTCGTGACGTACATACAACACACTATGGTCGTGTTTGTCCGATTGAGACGCCTGAGGGACCAAACATCGGTTTGATCAACTCTTTGTCTGTCTATGCTAGAACCAATGATTATGGTTTCTTAGAAACGCCATATAGAAAAGTGGTTGATGGCAAAGTAACTGATCAAGTTGATTATATTTCAGCAATTGAAGAGGGTGAGTACGTTATTGCTCAGTCTAGTGTTGCTGTTGATGAAACTGGTCGATTAGTCGAAGGCTTAGTATCTTGCCGTCACAAAGATGAATTTACATTAGCTTCGTCTGAAACTGTGCAATATATGGACGTATCGTCTAAACAGATTGTATCAGTTGCGGCATCAATTATTCCGTTCCTAGAACACGATGACGCGAACCGCGCTTTGATGGGTTCTAACATGCAGCGTCAAGCTGTACCAACATTACGTGCCGAGAAACCATTAGTGGGTACCGGTATGGAGCGTGTTGTTGCGAAAGACTCAGGGGTTACAGTAGTTGCAACTCGTGGTGGCCGTGTAGAAGCGGTTGATGCGGCGCGTATCGTAGTGCGTGCTAATGATGACGAGACAGTAGCTGGTATTCCAGGTGTTGATATTTACAACCTGATTAAATACACACGTTCAAACCAAAATACCTGTATTAACCAAAAACCATTGGTTAAATTGGGCGATTTAGTCAATAAAGGCGATATTCTTGCTGATGGTCCTTCAACTGACTTAGGTGAGTTGGCTTTGGGGCAAAACATGCTAATCGCATTTATGCCTTGGAATGGTTACAACTTCGAAGACTCAATTTTGGTGTCTGAGCGTGTTGTAAAAGAAGATCGTTTTACAACTATTCATATCGAAGAAAAAACCTGTGTTGCTAGGGAAACTAAACATAGTCCTGAAGAAATTACAGCAGATATTCCAAACGTAAGCGAAGAAGCCTTGTCCAAATTGGATGAGTCAGGCATTGTCTATGTTGGCGCTGAAGTAAAAGGTGGCGACATTCTGGTTGGTAAAGTAACCCCTAAAGGTGAAACCCAATTAACACCTGAAGAAAAGTTATTGCGTGCAATTTTTGGTGAAAAAGCCGCTGACGTAAAAGATACTTCATTAAGAGTGCCAGGTAACGTTCGCGGTACGGTTATTGATGTACAAGTATTTACTCGTGATGGCGTCAAAAAAGACAAACGTGCTTTGGAAATTGAAGAAGCCGAAATCAAACGTTACCGTATGGACTTGGATGATCAACTGAAAATTGTTGAACATGATATTTTTGCTCGTGTTAAATCAATGTTGGTGGCTACAAAAGCTGAGAAAGGTCCAAATGGCTTGAAAAAAGGTGATCAAATCGAGTTAGCTTATCTTGATCAATTGACCTATTCCGAGTTATTGAAAATCAAAACCAATGACGAAGATGTTAACTTGAAGTTGGAAGCTGTTTCAGAACAGGTTGAGCAACAACGTAAAGAGTTTGACGAACGCTTCGAGCAGAAAAAGAAAAAAATCACCATGGGTGATGATTTGGCGCCAGGCGTGTTGAAAATGGTCAAGGTTTACTTGGCGGTTAAAAAGCGTATTCAGCCTGGTGACAAAATGGCGGGACGACATGGTAACAAAGGTGTTATCTCACAAATTGTGCCAATTGAAGATATGCCATATACCGCCGATGGTAACCCAGTTGATATTCTATTGAATCCTTTAGGTGTACCTTCGCGGATGAACGTTGGTCAGGTATTGGAAACTCACCTTGGTTGGGCCGCAAAAGGTCTTGGCAAGAAAATTGGCAGAATGTTAGAAGCACAAGCCAAAGTGGTAGAAATCAGAGGATTTATGGAGAAAATCTATAATTCCAGCGGTAGAAAAGAAGACTTGAACTCATTTTCTGATAAAGAAATTTTAGAAATGGCTGTCAATCTTGTAAGTGGCGTGCCAATGGCGACTCCTGTATTCGATGGTGCATCAGAAGAAGATATTCGTACTATGTTGCGCTTAGCTGATTTGCCTGAACATGGACAAACTGTTTTATATGATGGTTTGACCGGTGAACCGTTTGAACGCGAAGTCACTGTCGGCTACATGTATATGCTGAAATTGAATCACTTGGTTGATGACAAAATGCATGCCCGTTCCACAGGTCCATATAGTCTAGTAACTCAGCAACCATTGGGTGGTAAAGCTCAGTTTGGTGGACAGCGTTTTGGTGAGATGGAGGTCTGGGCATTGGAAGCATATGGTGCGGCCTATACATTACAAGAAATGCTGACTGTTAAATCTGATGACGTTACAGGCAGAACTCGTATGTATAAAAACATTGTCGATGGCAATCATTCTATGGAAGCCGGTATGCCAGAGTCTTTCAACGTATTAGTCAAAGAAATTCGTTCACTCGCAGTCAATATCGAGATGGAACAAGATTAATCGTAAAAATGACGAGATAGATTCTGAATAACACCAGATTACATTTAAAGAGGAAAAACTCTTGAAAGATTTAATGAATTTCCTAAAGCGTCAAGGTCGTACTGACGATTTTGATAATATCCGTATCGGATTGGCATCGCCTGACATGATTCGTTCATGGTCTTATGGTGAAGTGAAAAAGCCAGAGACGATTAACTATCGTACGTTTAAACCAGAACGTGATGGTTTGTTTTGTGCCAAAATTTTTGGACCAATTAGCGATTACGAATGTTTGTGCGGAAAATATAAGCGCTTAAAACATCGCGGTGTTATCTGTGAGAAATGCGGCGTTGAAGTCACTTTGTCAAAAGTACGTCGTGAGCGTATGGGGCATATTGATTTGGCAAGCCCTGTTGCTCATATTTGGTTTTTAAAGTCATTACCGTCGCGTATCGCTTTATTGTTAGATATGACATTGCGTTCAATTGAACGCGTGTTGTATTTCGAAACATTTGTTGTTACAGATCCAGGTATGTCACCTTTGGAAAAAGGTCAATTGCTAACAGATGATGAATATCTGAATGCGATTGAAGAGCATGGCGATGATTTCGTTGCAAAAATGGGTGCAGAAGCTATTTTTGACTTGTTGAAGTCGATTGATTTGAAAGAAGAAATCAATACGCTGCGCGAAGAAATTAATGCAACCAATTCAGATACAAAAATCAAAAAGTTTTCAAAACGATTGAAAGTAATTGATTCTTTGTTGGCATCAAATAATCGTCCTGAATGGATGATTATGACTGTATTGCCGGTATTGCCGCCTGAGTTACGCCCGTTAGTTCCATTGGATGGTGGTCGTTT
>CAIZCB010000377.1 GCA_903931355.1 uncultured Pseudomonadota bacterium | reverse complement strand
CAGAAGAAGCGCGAAATTGCCTTTAACAACTTCCAAGTCAATCAACAAACCATGCAAGCGGCTAACAGCGATGCTTTATTTATGCACTGTTTACCTGCTCATCGTGGTGAAGAAGTCACTGCAGAAGTGATTGATGGCCCACAAAGCGTCATCTTTCCCGAAGCTGAGAATCGCCTTCACGCACAAAAAGCACTGCTTGAATTTCTCATCTGCCGATAATTTCGCTAAAATTGGCGCTTTTTATTAACACAGAGAGCGTGGCCGTGAAAAAAGTATTAGCAAGTGTGATTGTCCTTTCCAGTTTCAGTGACTTTGCCAACGCAAGAACGGCTTTTGTCACCGACAGCGTTGAAATCCCCTTGCGTAGCGCTGACACCGAACGCAGTAAAATTGTCAAAATGCTAGCCAACGGCGCGCCTTTAACCATTTTCCAAGAAAACAATGAAAATGGTTACAGCTACGTTCAAGCCAGCAATGGCGCAGAAGGTTTCATCTTAACCCGCTATTTAAGCAATGATCCTTCTGCTCGCTCACAATTAGAAGCCGCCACCAAAAAACTCGAAGCGCTTCAAGAAGAAAACAAACAATTAAAATCTAACCATTCCGCCAGTCAAGAAATTGGCAAAGAGCGCGATAAACTTAGCACCGAGCTAACAGAATTGCATCAAACCGCTGCCAACGCGATTCAACTCAAGCAACAACGCGATGAACTGCAAGAACGGGTAGTGACTATCGAACGCGAATTGCAACAATACAAACGCGACAATCAAGCCTTAACCGACAGCAGCAACCAAGACTGGTTCCTATACGGTGGTGGCTTAGCGCTATTTGGCGTATTACTAGGCTTTATACTGCCTAAACTCAGCTTGCGCCGTCGTTCAAGCGGCTGGGACAGCTTCTAAACCTATCAAATTTCAAACCTAGCTCACAGCGAGCTAGGTTTAGCTAGTTTGCTTTAATTATTTTCATACAAGTTTCAGGATTCCTAAACATGGCTCAATCAGACGATAAAACCCGCAGTTTTTCTTCACTGGTCGTTGACGGCATGGAGCGCGCACCAAGCCGCGCAATGTTGCACGCAGTGGGCTTCAAAAATGAAGACTTCAAAAAACCACAAGTGGGTATCGCCTCAACATGGAGCATGGTGACGCCATGCAATATGCACATCAACCGTTTAGCAGACGATGCCGCGCGCGGCGTTGACCAAGCCAATGGTAAAGCGGTGATTTTCAACACCATCACCATTTCTGACGGTATTTCAATGGGTACTGAAGGGATGAAATACTCTTTAGTATCACGCGAAGTGATTGCTGATTCGATTGAAACTGTAGTTGGCTGCCAAGGTTTTGACGGCATCGTCGCCATCGGTGGTTGCGACAAAAATATGCCAGGCTGCATGATAGCCCTCGCCCGCTTAAACCGTCCGGCGATTTTCGTTTACGGTGGCACCATTTTGTCTGGCTGTCATAACAACAAAAAACTCGACGTCGTTTCTGTGTTTGAAGCGGTTGGCGCTCGTGCAAACGATAAAATTGACGATGCCGAATTAGCGGCTATCGAAGCCAAAGCGATTCCTGGCGCAGGTTCTTGCGGCGGTATGTACACCGCTAACACCAT
>CAIZCB010000376.1 GCA_903931355.1 uncultured Pseudomonadota bacterium | reverse complement strand
GGCATCTTAATGTTTAACTGATTATCCATAGCAAACGTTTTATTTTTTTTATCAAGCACAATTGAGGAATGAACCGGCGCTTTAAAGTTTAATTCCCATAATCGTTCAATTTGTTCATGAGTTGTTTCACGCATGTTATCAGTGCTAAAAATTTGCACTGGCTTTTCAGATTTAACAGGTTCTGCGACAGGCGTTTTTGAATATCCAAATTTGTTTAACAATCGTCCAATCATGAGAAAAACCCCGGGTTGACTTTTGGCAGTGGTGCAAAGGCGATTGCTATGGCATCATAATAATTTGGTGACCTGCAACCGTCTGGCGTCTTATTGATTAACATCTTACCAGAACTTGGTGATTGTCCATACGTGGGCTGTGATAATTCCGTAATAATTTTATTGAGATTTGGCAATGTATCAGGAATTGATATCAAATCATCAGGCGGGTAAATGGTTCCCTCAGTAATTGCCCGATATGTCGCGTGAAAGCGTTTTCTAAGTTCCCATCCTGATTGCGCTTTGTAGTTTTGAAAAAAGTCTTCATTGGTACGCCCTTTGTCTGCGTCCCATGTGTCATTTGAATATCGGAAAGGGTTATCTAACGGGTTAACAACGCTACCTGAACCCCAGTGAGCAATGAATTTAACTTTCTTCTGGCGTTTGGCGTTGATGTTTTTTGCATCACCTCTACAACCTGCACCCATGCCATCCGCATCATAATAAACCGTGCTATAGCGGTTCATATCACATAGTTCAAAAACCTTTTCAACACTCTCGTAAATATCACCATCTTTTCCTGACCATTCATTGATAGTTTCCAGTAATATTCCATGCCTGAATGCCAGAGCGCATTTGTCCGCTCCTTTGTCCGCCACATCGAATCCGGCTTTTAATACACCGCTGGGATTTATACCTAATTTTACATGAGCATTGATTGCGGCTTTCACCCAGATTTCAGGTATCAATATGTTTTCAACAGATGCAGAATAATTGAGATCTATTTCCTACGCGATGATAACCGGATCGTCTATATTGTTACATGTCTTTTCATACCATGCTTGGTCTTTTCTCGGGTCTTGATCCCATCTAAACGTAAAAACATCAACCTTGCCGCCAAATCTTCTACGCGCAAAAGAGTTGGTCATGCCACATGGTGTGCTAATATCCATGCGACAATTGGTTGTTTGGGACAATGCCGCGTCAACTAATTCCTGGCGAGCAAGGAAAGCCGATTCATCAACGAGGTATATTGCTGCACGCGCACCACGACCAATATTGTCGCCTGCCTCGCCAGTGATAACCGATCCGGTATCGGGAAATTCAATCCGCATATAGTGCGCCTGTTTTTTCTCTTGCCATGTTCCCTTAAACTCTACCGGCAAGTTTGATATAAATTGCCGGGCCTTAAATAGTAGTGATTTTGGATCGCCTTTTTTATCGACATATTCCTCTTTGCGACTTCCCATACCAATTACCATACCATCGTAAAACAGGCATAATGTTGACGATACGGCAACAGTAAGC
>CAIZCB010000375.1 GCA_903931355.1 uncultured Pseudomonadota bacterium | reverse complement strand
CTATGCTCCATCACATTTTCATCATGCGCATTGCGCTTTAAACCCCAGCGTTTAATCCAGCGGAGTTTGGATAAATAGGCGTAGAAGCTGCTGCTAAAGGAAGTGGTCATGGTGAGTAGTTTTAGTCGTCAACGTTCAAAAGTAAGTCAGATTGCTGTACAAAAATCGTCGCAGCAATCACCGCGACCTGACAAATCAATAAATTCACCACCGGTAGCGCCATGCCAACCGCAATCACACCGCCAAAAGTCAAGGTACTAATTCGGCTTTGTTGTAGGAATTGTTTTTGTTCGGCAAATAGCAGGCCACGTTCTTCTAAGGGATAGGCCATGAATTCCATCGCCATGCCCCATGCGGCAAACATTGTCCACAAGATCGGCGCGATTAAATTCACCACAGGGATTAAAAACAGCACTGCTAATGGCAGCATCCGCAACACGATATAGCCCATTCGTTTTAGCTCAGCGAGTAACACTTTGTTGAACGGTTGTTCGATGCTGGTTAAGGCTTCGCCGTTAAGAATTTCTAGGGTTCTGGCCGATAGGCGGCTGTAGCTCGGTGCGGCGATTAAATTGGCTAACAGGGTAAAGCTGAAAAAACCGGCAATTAGAAAGCTGACAAAAAACAACGGCCATAAAATCCAGTTCAGCCACGATAACCAGTCGGGGATGAATTCATGAATGATAGCTGAAACCGAGTGATAGCCAATCACAAAGGCGGTGGTGTAGAGCACGGCGTTAATCAGTAATGGAATCAGTAGAAATTTTCGCAGCTCTGGATGGCCCAATAATTTGAAAGCTTGCAGTAAGCAGTTTAGAGCGAAAAAAGGGTTGTTGCTGGCTTTTAGATTAATCATGGCATTAAGCTCCTAACACCGTGTTGACCTGGGTTGAGCACCACGCCACGCTCGGTGACGATGGCGGTGATTAACTCGGCTGGGGTAACGTCAAACACTGGATTCCAAGCGTTGACTAGGGAATCGGCTTGTAAATAGCATTCGGGTAATAGTTCTTTGGGATTGCGTTGTTCAATTTCGATGGCGTCGCCATTTTCCATGCTGAAATCAAAAGTCGAGGAGGGCGCGGCAACCATGACTTTGACGCCATGTTGTTTGGCTAACACGGCCAAAGAGTAAGTGCCGATTTTGTTAGCAACGTCGCCATTAGCGGCGATGCGATCTGCACCGACGATAATCCAATCGACTTTGCCAGATTTCATTAACCAAGCGGCTGCGGAGTCGGCGATTAAAGTGGCTGGAATACCATCTTGGGCTAATTCCCAAACTGTTAAGCGAGCGCCTTGCAACCAAGGGCGGGTTTCATCGGCGTAGACATTTTCCAGTTTGCCGCGTTTGTGCAAGCTACGAATTACGCCTAAAGCGGTGCCATAACCACCGGTGGCTAAGGCGCCGGCGTTGCAATGGGTTAACACGGCTTTAGCATTGCCAATCACATCAGCGCCACGTTCGCCCATGGCATGGTTGGCAGCGGTGTCGTCGGCGTGGATTTGAATCGCTAATTGTTCTAATACAGTCAGTGGCTCAGCTGGGTTACTGGCTAAGGCGGCGCGCATTTTATCCAGCGCCCAGAATAAATTCACCGCGGTGGGGCGAGAAGCAGCCAGTTGTTCGATGTCTTGATTGACTGCGGTTTGCCAATCGCTATTGGGATAATGTTGTTGAACTGACAGCACGACGCCATAAGCGGCGGCAATGCCAATTGCGGGTGCGCCGCGCACGCGCATTGAGGCGATGGCTTCGGTGACGCCAGCGGCATCTTGGTATTCGTCGTAACGAATTTGCTCGGGCAACAGGCGTTGATCCAGTACTTTCAGGCTGTGGCCACTCCATTGCAGCGCTTGCACGGATAATTGCTTAGGGTTGCTCATAGGTTAAAACACCTCGATTAGGGATGATTGATGGGTGAAAAGGTATAATTGTGATTTTTTGGTTGGGGAAAACCATGCAGGTCGATCTAATTATTCAAGCACGCTGGATTATACCTGTTGAGCCAGCATCCGTAATCCACGAAAACTACAGTCTGGTGATTGATGAAGGCAAAATCGTCGATTTGCTGGATAGCCAACAAGCGTTGTTGAAATATCAGCCACGTCGTTTAGAAAAGCTT
>CAIZCB010000374.1 GCA_903931355.1 uncultured Pseudomonadota bacterium | reverse complement strand
TGACAGCTCGTTTAATAATGCAAATTTGCCGATTAGCAATAAATCTGTAAATCGAGTCGGTCAATCTTCTGAGAACATTGGCTCTAATGTTTCCGCGAGTAGCAATGTTCAGCTATCCGAGTATTTGCAATTACATGAAGCAAAAGCCGCTTCAATCGTTACATTCAATAGCGAAAAAGTTGAGCAAATAAAAGCGGCTATCGCAGACGGTCGATATCAGGTTAACGCCGAGGCAATTGCTGAAACGCTGATTGCCACGGCGCGTGAAATTTTGAAAACGCAACAGCCTATTGGTTAGCCAATGACTGTAAACCTAGCGCTTTTAAATCAAAACTTAAAGCTTGAAATTAGTCTCATGGAGCAATTCCTTGAGCTTTTAATCAATGAACAATCAGTGCTTTTATCAAATGACATTGATGGTTTAGAGAGCATGTTACAAGTCAAATCTGAGTTATTAAACCAATTGTCGATTGTCAGTAATAATCGATTATCGGCTTTAGGTGAGATGAGTTTCCCGCCGCAAAACTCAAGTATGACGCTTTTAATTGAGCAATCCAGTAATCCAAGTATTGAACAATCTTGGCAACAACTTATTAATATCGGCACGCAAGCTGAAGAAATTAATAGAAATAACAGCCTGATTGTTAATCGACTTTTTGCCCAAAATCAAAACAGTCTTGTCTTTCTACAAGGTAAAGATGCAAATTTGATTTACGGCCCCGATGGGCATAACACCACCCATCTGACTTTACGGACTATAAAAGGTTAGCTTAGGCTGTTTTTAAAAAATCATCATGATAGCTGTGGGTAGGTTCTTACCTATCGATACCTAAATGTCAGAGTAGAGCGCTCTAATCTTTATCTACAACTGTCAAATTTAAGCCCTAGCACACGCCCAAACATCCACCCGAGTAACCCCCTGATTTTTTAAAGTAGCGGCTAAGGCAGAAGCCGTTGAACCGGTGGTGATAACGTCGTCAATAATCGTCACATGTTGATAAACCAGTGGTTTTGTAACCGCAAACGCCTGTTTAAGATTGGATTGGCGTTGTTTGGCGCTAAGCCCGGTTTGATGGTCGGTGTCACGAATACGGACGCAGCTGCTTAAATCTAACGGGATTTTGAGTTGTTTGGCGACATGACGGGCGATTTCAATGGATTGGTTAAAGCCGCGTTGACGGTAGCGATTGGGATGTAATGGCACGGCGATTAATGCTTGAGGTCGTTCACTGCTGTTGGCGATGTGTTCGGCGAGTAAATGACCGAGTAGGCGGGCGTTTTTGTAGTCGTGGTGGAATTTCAGTTGGCTGACTAGATAGCGGATGCTGGCTTGGTAGATAAACGGCGCGTGGGTTTCATCGAAAGCGGGGGATTGTTTTAAACAATTGCCGCACAGTTGCGGTTTACTGATTGGATTGGCAAATCGTGCACCGCATTGGTAGCAGCAGTGTAGGTTTCTTGGTAGGTCTTGAAAGCAGGCTTGGCAGAGGTCTAAATCATTAAAGCCGGGGCTGTTGCATAAGATACAGCGTGGCGGCAGTAATTTGTTCTGTATAATATTCAGCCAGTTGTTCACTTTATTTTATTAAATAGGTTGATAAGTGCTGTGAAGCCATTTGACCTGCGATTGCTTGGAGATTACCAGAATGTCGGCCACCTCGGAACTGAATACAGTACGCCATGATTGGCAATTAAGCGAAGTTGAAGCTTTATTGGCTTTACCGTTTAATGATTTGTTGTTTAACGCGCAAACTGTGCATCGGGCTAATTTTGATCCCAATGAGATTCAAGTCAGTAGCTTATTGAGTATTAAAACCGGTTCTTGTTCAGAAGATTGTGGTTATTGCCCACAAAGCGCTCGTTACGATTCCGATTTAAAACCCGAAGCGTTGATGCCGATTGATGCGGTGTTAAAAGCCGCTCAAGATGCCAAAGATCAAGGCGCTTCACGTTTTTGCATGGGTGCGGCGTGGCGCAGTCCTAAAGATCGCGATATTGAGCGCGTGGTTGAAATGGTGCAGGGCGTTAAAGCTTTGGGCATGGAAACTTGTGTGACTTTGGGGATGTTGACCGATAAGCAAACTCAGGCGCTAAAAGACGGCGGTTTGGATTATTACAATCATAATCTCGATACTTCCGAAGATTATTATTCAGAAATTATCACTACTCGCACCTATCAAGATCGTTTGGATACTTTGGGTCGGGTTCGTGATGCGGGGATTAATGTTTGCTGTGGCGGCATTGTCGGCATGGGCGAGTCTGAAACCGACCGTGCGAAATTGTTACTGCAATTAGCGACCATGCCAAGTCATCCCGAAAGCGTACCTATTAATATGTTGGTGCAAGTCGAAGGTACGCCTTTGCACGGTGCCGATGCGATGGATCCGATTGTGTTTGTGCGTACCATTGCGGTGGCGCGGATTTTGATGCCGAAATCGCGAGTGCGTTTGTCGGCCGGTCGTAAAGAAATGAGTGATGAAATGCAGGCTTTGTGTTTCTTTGCTGGTGCTAATTCTATTTTCTACGGTGACAAATTGCTCACTACCGATAATCCAATGACCAATCACGACCAGCAGTTGTTTCAACGCTTGGGAGTGTACATGGGCGGTTCTAGTTACGTTTAATGTCTGCCGGTTTTTACGATTTTGATGCTGAGCTGCAAAGTCTAAATCAGCAAAGTTTATACCGACGGCGGCGGGTGGTTGAATCGCCGCAGTCGGTGTTAATGCAGCTGGATGGGCGGCAGGTCGTCAATTTTTGCAGCAATGATTATTTGGGCTTGGCTAATCATCCTGAGGTGATTGCAGCGTTTAAGCGCGGCGTCGATCAATACGGTGTGGGTAGCGGCTCGGCGCATTTGATTTGCGGTCACAGTCATGCTCATCATGCCTTGGAAGATGAGTTAGCGGCATTCACCGGACGCGAGCGGGCTTTGTTGTTTTCGACTGGCTACATGGCTAATTTGGGAGTGATTTCGGCGTTGGTAGGGCGCGGTGATAGCGTGTTGGAAGATCGCTTAAATCATGCGTCTTTATTAGATGGTGGTTTATTGTCGGGGGCGAGATTTCAGCGTTATCAGCATAATCAATTAGACGATTTGCAAGCGCGGTTAGCTGCCAGTAAAGGTAAGGCTTTGATTGTCAGTGATGGCGTGTTTAGCATGGATGGCGATTTGGCTTTGTTGCCGAATTTGGCGAATTTGGCTGAACAGCATGGCGCGGGTTTATTGATTGATGATGCCCATGGCTTTGGAGTTTTGGGTGCTAATGGTGGCGGGGTTGTTGAACATTTTGGTTTGAGCCAGCAGCAGGTGCCGATTTTGATGGGTACTCTGGGCAAGGCATTTGGGACTTTTGGGGCTTTTATTGCCGGTTCTGATGCGTTGATTGAGTATTTAATTCAAAAAGCCAGAACTTATGTATTTACTACCGCGATGCCAGCGGCAGTTGCTGAGGCGACGCGGGTGAGTTTGCGTTTGTTGCGGCAGGAAGCTTGGCGACGTCAGCATTTGCAGGCTCTAATTAGTCGCTTTCGTGCTGGCGCTGAGCAGCAAGGTTTGCAATTAATGGATTCAGCTACTGCGATTCAGCCGATTATTTTAGGCGACAGCGAAACCGCTTTATTAGCCAGTGAAAGATTATTGGCGCAAGGCTTTTGGGTAAGTGCAATTCGGCCGCCGACGGTGCCAGCCGGTACAGCGCGTTTGCGGATTACTTTTTCCAGTTTGCATACTGAACAACAGGTCGATACTTTACTAGAAGCGTTGCCCAAGGCTTTGGCATGAGCGGAATTCATTATCAAATTTTCGGCCAAGGCCAGCCTTTAGTGATGATTCATGGCTGGGCGATGCATAGCGGCATTTGGCGTTCGTTTGCTGAACAATTGGCGCAGCATTGTCAGGTGATTTGTGTTGATTTGCCGGGGCATGGACTTAGTCAAGCTATCGAGCCTTTCTCATTAGAAAATATCAGTGATAGTTTGATGCAAGTATTGCCGATGCAGCAGTTTAGTGTTTTGGGTTGGTCGCTGGGCGCAACTGTGGCGATTGATATGGCGGCGCGCTATCCAGAACGAGTGCAAGCCTTGCAATTATTGGCGGGTAATCCTTTGTTTGTGCAAAGCCTTGATTGGCCTGGGGTAAAAGCGGAGGTTTTGGAGGCCTTTGCTGAGCAATTAAGCAACGATGTTGAGCAGACTTTAGTGCGATTTTTAGGTTTGCAGGTTAAAGGTTTGGCGGATGCTAAGATTTTGTTACAACAAATCAAAACTGCTGTACAAGCTTATCCCGCGCCAAGTTTGGAGGCTCTGCAAGCCGGTTTGCAGATTTTGAAACACAGCGATTGCCGCGAGGCTTTGCAGCAATTGCAGTGTCCGGTGTCGGTATTGATGGGCGATAGAGATACTTTGATTCCATTGGCGTTGGCCGAATCGTTAAAAAAATTACAGCCTGCTATTCAACTTCATCTGCTGGAAAATGCCGGTCATGTGCCGTTTTTGTCCCATCCTCAACAGTTATTGGAACGGGTGATTGCTGATTTATGAGTGATCACGGTCAATTAGATAAAGCCAAAATCAAACAGTCATTTGCCGCAGCTGCGGGTAGTTATGATGCGGTGGCGGCATTGCAACGGCAAGTGGGTTTGGATTTACTGAATAAATTTCCGTTGCAAGCAGAAGCCGGATTGGTGATGGATTTGGGGGCGGGTACTGGGTTTTTAACTCGCGCTTTAGCTGTTGCTGAGCATCAATCTTTGCTGGCTGTGGATATTGCGCTGCCGATGTTGTTAAGCAGTCGGCAAAAAAATCAGGCGCTTGATGTTGATTATCTGTGTGCCGATGCGGAGAAATTGCCATTAGTCAGCGCTTCCGTACAACAAATTTATTCGAATCTGGCTTTGCAGTGGTGTGAAGATTTGGCGGCTGTATTTGCTGATTGTGGTCGAGTTTTGCAGCAGGATGGTCAATTGGTGTTTGCAACTTTTGGGCCAGCAACTTTAAAAGAGTTAAAAGCAGCTTGGGCAAAAGTCGATGATTTTGTCCATGTGAATCAATTTTATTCGCTGCAAGACATTAAAGGTTTTCTGCAACAGGCGTGGTTTAGTGAGTTGAGTCTTGAATCAGTGATTTATCAAACTCAATACGATTCGGTGCTGGATTTGATGCACGAATTAAAAGGCTTGGGGGCGCATAACGTCAGTCAAAGCCGAAATCGCAAACCGACGACTCGCCGCCAATTGCAACAAATGATCAAGCATTATGAAAACGCTATGCCTGATGGTCAGATTGTTGCCAGTTATGAAATTATTTTTGTGCGGGCAGGGCGATGACAGCGGGTTTTTTTGTTACCGGTACTGATACTGATGTTGGTAAAACTTGGGCAACGATTGCTTTGATGCGCGGTTTGCAAGGGCAAGCTTTGCAAGTTGTGGGAATGAAGCCGGTGGCGGCGGGTTGTGTTTGGCAGGATGGGCAGTTAAAAAATGCCGATGCTTTATTGATGCAAGCCAATGCCTCGATTGATTTGGACTACGCGATGATTAATCCGTATGCGTTTGAACCGGCTGTTTCACCGCATTTGGCTTGTGGTGAGGTGGTGGTTGAATTGCCGGTGCTGATTGATCGGTTTAAGCAGTTGCAACAATGGGCTGATTTAGTGGTTGTTGAAGGTGCGGGTGGCTGGTATTCGCCATTGAGTGCTGAATTTGATAATGCTGATTTGGCGCAGGCTTTAGCTTTGCCAGTGATTTTGGTGGTCGGGGTGCGATTGGGTTGTATTAACCATGCACGATTGACTTTGAACGCGATTCAACAAGCAAATTTGTCTTGTGTGGGTTGGGTTGCGGTGCAAATTGATCCTTTGATGCAAGGTTTTGAAGCTAATTTAGTGTATTTGCAACAGCAATTAGATGTGCCTTTGTTGGCGATTTTGCCGCATATTCAGACGCCGGATTTTGAGTATTTAAGTCAGCAATTTAATCAGGAAACTCTCAAAAAATTGATCTAAATCAAAAAACATCAGCTTGCTAGGGCGAAAATGCCTGCAGGCTAGGAGGCTTGGCGACAGCAATGTTGGCAGGCCTTTTTTATATTTCGTGGTAAATCAGGAAAAGCTCTTCTGGTTTACCGTGGTGTGATGGGTTAAAATTACACAGTTAATTTGCGATAATAATAAGTAAAAAGTAACAAAGCCTTTAAGGCTGGCCGTTACGACGCTTCAATTCACATACGCATACAAGTTTATAACTACAATCGAGGAGGCTACTCCGTGAAGAAAACAAAGCAACTGCTCGCCTGTTTGGTTCTGATGACCTTGGGTCTAGGGACGGCACATGCGGACTATACACTCAACCTCATGCGAGGGGTTACGCAGGTCAGTAATGAAATTTACGATTTGCACATGCTCGTCTTATGGATTTGTGTGTTTATCGGTATTGCTGTGTTCGGTACCATGTTTTATTCGATTTTTCATCACCGTAAATCGAAAGGACATAAAGCGGCACAATTCCATGAGAACACTACCGTTGAAATTATCTGGACCATTATTCCAACATTGATTTTAGTAGCGATGGCTATCCCAGCGACTAAAGCAGTAATCGATTTGGATAAAGTTCAAGATTCTGACATGACCATTAAAGTGACCGGCAAACAATGGTATTGGGATTACGAATATCTCGATAGCGGTTTGCATTTTGAGAGTCATTTGGATGAAGCCAGTGAAAAAGCGCATCGCGTAAGTTCTATCGATCCTCGTTCTGTTCCAAACTACTTATTGAATGTTGATAAACCATTAGTGGTTCCGGTTAAAACCAAAATTCGCTTTTTGTTTACCGCAGCTGATGTAATCCATTCATGGTGGGTGCCCGATTTAGGTTGGAAAAAAGACGCCAACCCAGGTTTTGTCAACGATGCTTGGACTTCTGTTGATAAGCCAGGTGTTTATCGTGGTCAATGTACAGAATTATGCGGTCGTGACCATGGCTTTATGCCTATCGTGGTTATTGCTATGGAAAAAGAGCAATACGATGCATGGGTTAAAGCTGAGTTAGAAAAACAAAATGCTTTGCCTGATTTAAGTAAACAAACTCGCGCTTCGTTGTTACTTAAAGGTGAGTCAGTCTATTTAACAAACTGCGTTGCTTGTCACCAGATTGATGGTAAAGGTATTTCTGGTTGGTATCCAGCTTTAAGTGGCAGCGCCAAAGTAACTGGTGATGTACATCAATTAATCGGCTTTGTTCAAGCCGGTACTAGCAAAATGCCAGCTTTCAAGAAATTACCAGCAGACCAATTAGCTGGTTTGATTACTTATATTAGAAATGCGCCAGATTTAGGTAATAAAGTTGGTGATGAGCTACAAGCTTGTCATGCCTTGTCGCTTGATGAACTCGAAGATATTTTCCCTGATATTGATAATGCGCCAGAACTATGCAAGGAAAACGGTGAAGTTAAACTTGATAAAGTTGTCGCTGAAAAAACTAATTAGTTTCAGATTGAACGCATTTTCTAATTTTTGTTGAGGTATTTAAGTATGACTGCTGTCGTAGCTGAACATGATGATCATCACGATCACCACGATCACGGCCCTGAGAAGGGTATTTTAAGGTGGATTATTACCACTAACCATAAAGACATCGGCACCATGTATTTGGTGTTCGGTCTGATTATGTTCTTTGTGGGTGGCACTATGGCTTTGATTATTCGTTCAGAATTATTCGAGCCAGGTCTGCAATTTGTTGATCCGCAATTCTTTAACTCCATGACTACCATGCACGCTTTAGTGATGGTATTTGGTGCGGTTATGCCGGCATTCGTTGGTTTAGCTAACTGGATGATTCCGATGATGATCGGCGCTCCTGATATGGCTTTGCCGCGTATGAACAACATGAGCTTCTGGATGTTGGTGGCTGGTGTGTTATTGCTGGCTGCAACATTGTTCATGGAAGGTGGTGCGCCTGCGGGTGGTTGGACTTTGTATCCACCATTAGTTTTACAAACAGGTAAAGCTTTGCCGTTCGCGATTTTCTCTGTTCACATGTTGGGTATCTCATCCATCATGGGTGCAATTAACGTGATCGCAACTATTTTCAATATGCGTGCTCCTGGCATGACATTAATGAAAATGCCTTTGTTCGTTTGGACTTGGTTGATTACAGCGTTCTTGTTGATTGCCATCATGCCGGTTTTTGCTGGCGCGGTAACCATGTTGTTGACTGACCGTTTCTTCGATACCAGCTTCTTCAATGCAGCGGGTGGTGGTGACCCAGTGTTGTATCAACACATTTTCTGGTTCTTTGGTCACCCAGAAGTTTATGTGATGATTTTGCCAACCTTTGGTGTGGCTTCAACCATCATTCCAGTATTTGCTCGTAAACCATTGTTCGGTTATGCCTCTATGGTTTATGCGACTGCGGCGATTGCGTTCTTGTCATTCATCGTTTGGGCTCACCATATGTTTACTGTTGGTTTGCCAATTGCCGGTGAGTTGTACTTCATGTACGCGACTATGTTGATTGCGATTCCAACTGGTGTAAAAGTCTTTAACTGGACTGCAACCATGTGGAAAGGTGAAATGACTTTTGAAACACCGATGTTGTTCTCAATTGCTTTCGTTGTGTTATTCACTATGGGTGGTTTCACTGGATTAATGATGTCAGTTGCTCCAGCTGACTTCCAATACCACGATACTTATTTCATCGTTGCTCACTTCCATTACACCTTAGTACCAGCCTCTATATTTATCTTGATGGCTTCTGGTTACTACTGGTTGCCAAAATGGACTGGCAATATGTATGACGAAAGAATCGGCAGATTGCATTTCTGGTTGTCTGCGATTTCGGTCAATATCTTGTTCTTCCCACAACATTTCTTGGGTTTAGCAGGTATGCCACGTCGTATTCCAGATTATGCAATTCAATTTGCTGATTGGAACATGGTGTCTAGTATTGGTGCCTTCATCTATGGCTTCAGCCAATTGTTGTTTGTTTATATCGTTATCGACACCATTAGAGGCGGTACTGGTAAAGCGACTGCTGAAGTTTGGGAAGATGCGAGCAAGCACGGTTTAGAATGGACTGTGCCATCACCAGCGCCTTACCATACCTTTACAACGCCACCGGAAATTATTCCAACTGAGCACGTATAAGGTTGGCTTAACAGTCAAATCAATTCACCCCACCTTAATCGGTGGGGTGTCGGATGACGAAATGAATACCAAAACAAAAAATATTCTCACTGCTGTTGTATTAATCGCGATTGCTACAACGATTTATGTGTTTGCAGTATTAAAGGCCATTTCGCAATGAGCCAAGATCTCGAACGTAAAAACTCCAAAATTGTTACCAAGTTAGTCTTGGTGGTTTTGGTGATGTTCGGTTTTGGTTATGCCTTGGTGCCGCTCTATGATGTGTTGTGTGACATTACAGGGCAAAATATAAAATTGCAGGCCTCAGCTGATTCGGAAACTGAATTTACAGTTGATGAATCACGGGAAATCACTGTTGAGTTTATTACAGCGATTAATGAAAAAACGCCGATGGAGTTTCGTGCTGAAACCCGAACCATGAAAGTTCACCCAGGTAAATATTACACGGTCAATTTTTATGCCAAGAACATCACGAATAACCCGATTAAGGCGCAAGCAATACCCAGTATTTCACCGGGTTTAGCGGAAGAGTTTTTTAAGAAGATTCAATGTTTTTGCTTTGAAACGCAAACGTTTCAAGCTAAGGAAGAAAAAAAGATGCCGGTTCGCTTTGCGGTAAATCCTAAGCTTCCTGAGCGCTATAAAACCATTACATTGTCTTATACATTTTTTGATAGAACTAACATCATAGAAAATTAACAGGGGTTAAGGTCATGTCTACAAACACAGCTTATTACATTCCGCATAAGGCGGTATGGCCGGTACTAGCAACCGGTGGCTTAATGATTATGCTGGCTGGTTTTGCCAACTATTTAAACGGTTCATCAATCGGTTCTGGCATGATGCTAACCGGTTTTAGCGTGTTTATTTTGATGCTGGGCGCTTGGTTTTCATTGCAAGCGACTGAAAGTGAATCCGGCATGTACAACCACGGTGTGGGTATCTCATACCGTATGGGTATGATGTGGTTCATCTTTTCAGAAGTGATGTTCTTTGCGGTGTTCTTTGGTGCTTTATGGTATGCCCGTAACATCTCAATTCCAGCTTTAGGTGAAATTGAGTTAACAGGCCCAGGTCGTTCTACTCACAACACATTGTGGCCAGCGTTTGAGGCAATTTGGCCTACTAACGGTCCAGGTAATGTCGGTGGTCACTTTGAGCCGATGGGCGCATTTGGTTTGCCACTATTGAATACCTTGTTGCTTTTAACTAGCGGTGTAACCTGCACATGGGCGCACCATGGTTTATTGGCTAAAAATCGTCAACAATTGATTAAAGGCTTAGCGGCAACGGTTGCTTTGGGCTTTATTTTCGTTGCTTGCCAAGCTTTGGAATACCATGAAGCTTACAGCGAAATGGGCTTAACTTTAGGTTCTGGTATTTACGGTTCAACTTTCTTTATGTTGACTGGTTTCCATGGTTTCCACGTTTGCGTGGGTGCGATTATCTTGTCAGTGGTATTGTTCAGAAGCTGGAAAGGTCACTTCACTCCAGAAAACCACTTTGCGTTTGAAGCGGCTGCTTGGTACTGGCACTTCGTTGACGTAGTTTGGTTAGGCTTGTTTATCTTCGTTTATTTGATGTAAACCAGATTGAGCGATAAAAAAGCGCGTACTTTAAAAGGGTACGCGCTTTTTTTTTGTCTACTGAGGAGCTGTTGCTGTGGTGTCTTCTGGGGTGGTTTGAGCTTGTTTGGCGTGAATTTGTTCAATTCGAGCACCGATGCCTTGAGGTTGAAAAAGACCAGTGCTATAAGCCACAATCAAACCGATTAGTAACAGCAAAGATAGACTGATGCGAGCAGTCAGAGCTCGTAGCGTCTTGCGAGAATGTTCGGGATCTTTACTGCGAACCAAATTAAATAAAGCCATGCCAAGGCTGGCAATAATGGCGAGAAAAGCAACGATAGCGATAGTTTTGATAAGCATGGTGTTTGTTTAACGAGAATAGAAGGCTAATTCTCAATGATTAGGCTGTTATTGCCAACCAATATTGAAGAGATAATGAAAATTAAGGCTTTGGGTTTTGAATTTAGGACTAATTTATGGGCGATTAGCCTGTATTTGCTGTTGCTTGCTGGTTTGCTTAGCTTAGGCTGCTGGCAATTAAATCGCGCTGAACAAAAACGAGAATTTTTGGCGCAACAACAAGCCGGTCAGCAAGCACCAATCATCAATTTGAATCAATCAGCAATTGGTGAACGCTATCAAGCTGCGGAAATGACCGGCCATTATGATGGGGCTCACTCATTTCTAATCGACAACCAAATCATCGACGGTAAGCCCGGTTATTTCGTTGTTACGCCATTTATATTGGATAAACAGGACAAAGCCGTGTTGGTTAATCGTGGTTGGGTGCCACTAACTGCCAATCGTCAACAATTGCCAGATGTATCGATTAATAGCGAAATCGTCGCAATTAAAGGCAGAATTAACCAATTTCCATCGGTTGGCTATAAATTAGCGGGTGGCGAAATACCGACCGAAACTTGGCCAGCCGTGGTGCAATTTGTCGATAGCCAAGTGTTATCAGCTAAATTAGCTTACCCACTTTATGACTTTCAAATCGAGCTGGATGATGATCAAACAGCAGGTTTTGTAAGACATTGGCACACCCAAGCAACAATCCCACCTGAAAAACATCAGGCCTATGCAGTACAATGGTTCGGATTAGCCGTGACCTTAACCGGTCTGTTTATTTGGATTAGTACAAGAAAACGCCGTGAACACTCAGCATAAAAAAAATCGCATCACCATTATCGTGGTGTTTGCGATGTCGATTATTCCATTTGGGATAGCTTGGTATCTTGCCGCTAATCCCGACACCGTTAAATTAGGCACCAACAATGGCGAACTGATTTCGCCACCGACTACTACCGATGCCGAGCAATTTTCAGGTGCCGATAGTTTCACCACTGAAAATCTAAAAGAGCTGAAAGGTCATTGGGTGATGGTTAATATTGTTAATCAGCAATGCAACAAGCTTTGTGCTGATGCTTTATAC
>CAIZCB010000373.1 GCA_903931355.1 uncultured Pseudomonadota bacterium | reverse complement strand
GATACAAAAAAGGCGCCTTCCGGCGCCTTTTTTATATTACCTTCTTCTTGAGCGCTTCTGTTTTTCAAGCTTATCGAGCTTATCAGATGCATTTTTAAATTGCTCCTCAGCCCCTGCAAACGAAACAGACATCTCATTAAAAGCCTTCAAAGCATTATTTGAATCATTTAAATCCATAGAAGATTTGATCTGTTCATTCAAATGCCCAGGCTTAGTAGATGATTTAGACGAACTGGCCAAAGCCGCGTCCAAATCTTCATCATAAGCGCTAGAATCGGTTTTGCCATCGTTAACCAAACTGGTTCGATATTGCAAAAATGACTCACGCATAAACACATAAGGATCTAAAGCTGCTTCATCAATGAAGTTTAAAGCACCTTCTGCATTAGCCCTATCACTAATACCTTCAACAATACCTGTTCCAGGCAAATACGTACCTGGATTAGCCGCTTTATCAAAAACAACAGCAGTACCATCACGTAATGTAGTTGGACCAAATAAAGGCAATACTAAATAAGGACCTTGATCAACCCCCCATACCGCCAAGGTTTGACCAAAATCTTCAACATTATTTTCAAAACCAAAATCAGAAGCAACATCAAATAAGCCTAACAAACCAATTGTAGAGTTTGTAGTAAATCGTCCAGCATCTGATGCGCTTTGTTTGAATTTGCCTTGCAACAAATCATTGATGACAACATTAATACCTTTCAAGTTAGTAAAAAAGTTACTAACCCGAGACTGGACAAACACTGGCGTTACAGACTTATAACCGTTTGCGACAGGCTTCAATAAGTTTTTATCAACGGTCATATTGAAATCATACATAGACCGGTTAAAGCCCTCATATGGATCATGTTGTATCGCCTCTGCTGTAGCAGGGACTACCGGCGCGACAGCGTCAGCCTGTTTAACATTTTCTTCTGTGCTTGCACACCCAGATACCAATAGAGCTGCTGAAACTAACAAAGCATTAGAAATTTTCACTTTGTTTGCTTCGAAAGGACTACCATTAAACATTATTTTTTCCTAACAATTTATTGCGCTGCATAGTTATCAATTTTTTCAGTGATTTTGGCTATCAATACATCAAAACCATCTCGACTCAATATACTAGTGTATTCAGAGCGTTTCAAAGCCAAGTCACTAACACCGTCGGCTATTATATTAATAATTTGCCAGCCTTCGTCCTTTTTCTTCATTTGATAATCAAACTTCACATCCTTTTGCCCAGGAATCAACAAGTTAGTATGTATAACCACACCACCTCGACCAGTCTCTTCTTCTGAAACAAACGCAAATGATTCACCAGAATAGTCTTTAAAGTTATGCGCATAAGCTGAAACACTCAGCTTACTAAATACAGTTTCGAGCTTAGCCTGCTGATCAACCGATAACTCTTCCCATTGTTTACTAACAACGATTCGAGCAATTTTCGCCAAATCATGACTACTTCTGACCGCACCATCCAATTTTTCATAACGACCTTTAAAGCCAAGTGCTTTACCTTGCTTCATCACCGATATTAACTGATTTTGAAACTC
>CAIZCB010000372.1 GCA_903931355.1 uncultured Pseudomonadota bacterium | reverse complement strand
TTAATGCCCGCTTTATTTGTGATTTTATTTTTATTAATTGCTTACGCCATGTCATCCGGCGCTTATCAGCAAGGCATTCACTTTTTATTCAACCCTGATTTCAGCAAAATCAGCAGTAGCGCGGTTTTAACCGCTATGGGTCACGCCTTTTTTACTTTGAGCTTGGGCATGGGCGCAATCATGGTTTACGGCTCTTATCTGCCAAAAGACGTTTCTATCGCTAAAACTACGTTCATCATCGCTGGTGCAGACACTCTTGTCGCCTTATTAGCGGGTATCGCTATTTTTCCCTTAGTGTTTGCCAATAATTTAGAAGCTAGCGCTGGCCCTGGTTTAATTTTCCAAACCCTGCCTTTAGCATTTGGCCATATGACTGGCGGTTGGTTATTTGGCTTCCTGTTTTTTATCTTGTTGTTTTTCGCCGCCCTCACCTCTTCAATTTCATTAATAGAACCGGCAGTCGCGTGGTTAATCGAAAATAAAAATTTCGACAGAAAACAAGCGTGCATTTGGTCGGGTTCAGTTTGCTGGGCATTGGGTGTTGGCGTGGTGCTTTCGTTTAATGCTTGGTCAGGTTTCAAGCTATTTGGCAAAAATCTGTTTGAACTACTCGACTATCTGACAGCGAATTTAATGTTGCCATTAGGCGGTTTAGGTTTAGCGGTTTTCGCTGGTTGGGTTTTGAGCCAAAAAGATGCAGAGCAAGAATTAGATTTGCCTGAACAAGGCTTTCAAGCTTGGCAGTTATTGATTAAATACGTTGCACCTGGCGCAGTTTTCCTAGTGTTCTTGCATGTTGTAGGAGTGCTTTAAGATGACTGTGGTTCAAAAAAGCGCCTTGGTTAAGTTTTCAGCACAACAAATGTTCGACATTGTTGATGATATTGAAGCCTATCCACAATTCTTACCTTGGTGTGCAGGCAGTCGTATCTTGAAACGTGAAGGTGATATTGTCGAAGGCGAAATTCAAATCGCTAAAGCCGGATTTCATAAGTCATTCGCTACCCGTAATCGCATCGATAAAGGCGGCAAAATTTATATGAGCTTGCTAGATGGTCCCTTTTCTTCGCTGGAAGGGGTTTGGACTTTTATGCCGCTACGTGAAGATGCCAGCAAAATCTCGTTGGACTTGGAATTTGAAATTGCCGGAACCTTGGCATCATTAGCATTCGGGCCGGTGTTTAACCAAATCTGCAATACCATGGTCACTTCATTTACCCAACGGGCAAAATCACTGTATGGCAACTGAATTGATTGAAATTGAAGTGGTTTATGCAAAAGCCAATCAACAAACCGTGCTGGCCTTACAAATTGCTGACAACAGCAGCGTTGAACAAGCGATTATCGAATCAGGTATCTTGCAACAATGGCCGGAAATCGATTTAGGCAAAAACAAAGTGGGGATTTTTGGACAGATTTGTGATCTGGAGAAGATTTTGAACGCAGGCGATAGAATTGAAATCTATCGCCCACTTCACAAAGATCCGATGGATGCTCGCCGACAAAAAGCGAAAATCAAACGTTAAAACCAATCAGGCGCTTCTATAACTCGAAGCGCCTGTTTTTAAAAATTAATCTTTTTTACGCTTTACCGATGTTGAACTCATCCGTTTTTTTGTTTTATCTTTTTTAACCAAGCTTGCATCAAATTTAGAAATATTCAGCGGCTTACCGACAACACGGACTTTTTTCAAGGCTTGAAATAAGTCTTTCGGCATACCCGCTGGCAATTCAACGGTGCTGTAGTTTTCTTCAATTTTGATCCGTGCAATGTGATCGCCATCAATACCCGTTTCGTTAGCAATCGCACCAACGATATTACCCGGTTTTACACCATCACTGTGTCCGACTTCGATACGGAACATTTCCATTTCAACCGATGATGCGCGACCTTTTTCACGTTTTGGACCACGATCTCTTTCGCCACCACGTCTACTATCATCGCTACGTTCGCGATCACTATCTTTACGCGGCTTTTTGCTAGGTTCTTTTAATAATAACGGCGTGTCACCTTGCATCAATTTCGCTAAAGCAGCAGCAATATCCAGCGCTGGTACATCGTGTTCAACTTGATACTGATTGATTAACTGGCTATAAAAGCTTAATTCTTCAGCCGCTAAAGTATCGGTAATCCGTTGTTTAAACTTGTTGATACGGGTGTTATTGATAAACTCGGTTGAAGGCAATTGCATTTCTTCAACTTTTTGTTTGGTTGCTTGCTCAATATTGGCTAACAACCGTTTTTCGCGTGGCGAAACAAACAAAATCGCATCACCGGTACGACCAGCACGGCCAGTACGACCAATACGATGTACATAAGATTCGGTATCGTAAGGAATGTCGAAGTTAACAACGTGAGTAATACGATCAACGTCCAAACCACGCGCCGCAACATCCGTTGCAATCAAAATATCTAACTTACCATTTTTTAGATTTTCGATAGCACGTTCACGCAAGGCTTGCGACATATCACCATTAATCGCTGAAGCAGAGAAGCCACGGGCTTCGAGCTTTTCAGCAACTTCAATAGTGGCAGTTTTAGTCCTAACGAAAATAATCATGCCGTCAAAATTTTCCGCTTCCAAAATGCGGGTCAAGGCGTCCATTTTATGTACGCCGCTGACAAACCAATAACGCTGACGAATATTCGCTGCAGTAGTCGTTTTAACTTTGATGGTGACTTGTTCAGGATTGCTTAAATATTTTTGCGCAATTTTGCGAATTTCGGTCGGCATAGTCGCCGAGAACAAAGCAGTTTGGCGAGTATCAGGAGTTTGTTCCAAAATCCATTCAACATCGTCAATAAAGCCCATACGTAACATTTCGTCGGCTTCATCAAGAATCAGGGTTTTCAACTGATCCAATTTCAAAGTACCGCGACGCATGTGATCCATCACTCGACCTGGGGTACCAACCACAACATGAGCGCCGCGATTAAGCTGTCTTAACTGAGTGGTGTAATCTTGACCGCCGTAGATAGGCAGTACGTGGAAACCTTTAATGTGTGAGGCATAACGCTGAAACGCTTCAGCCACCTGAATGGCCAACTCACGAGTTGGTGCTAATACCAATGCTTGCGGGTCTTTTTGCTTAACATCGATATTTGATAAAACGGGTAATGCGAACGCAGCAGTTTTTCCAGTGCCGGTTTGAGCCTGTCCTAATACATCGCGACCGGCCATCACGAAAGGAATAATTTGAGCCTGAATTGGCGAAGGAGTTTCGTAGCCGACGCTTTCCAGAGCTTTTAACACCGGTTCTGACAGTGCTAAATCTTTAAAAGAAGGCGTGATGGCGGGGGTGTCGGACATGGGTAATACCTGTAGATAAAAAAGAGATGAGCTAGCGCGAATGGCTAGCAACAATCTCTATTGTAGCTTAATTCGTCCCTCGCTTGCTTAACTGATTGATAAATCCAGCAAATTAGCTCACTTGGCTCAGTGAATAACGACGACAAATGAAGATAAAAAATTGTGCGCCGAAAATTAAATTGGCCATCAACAAATGAATCGGCTGGGCAAGCGCTGGAAACCCTAGTCTATCCAAACTGACACCCGCCAAAATTGCTGTCACCACTAAACCAAGCAACACATAAGCCATCCGTAACAACAGATTGGTTTTTTCAGCTTGTTGATAAATTTTCCAGCTCAACCAAAGATTGGTAAACAAAATCAACGAAGAAAACGAGCGATGCACATAAAAAATAATCGGAAAACTATCGCGCCAATATTCACGCTCGATATAGCTGTGTTGATGGGCGATAAAGTCCACCGCTTCCCTCACCTGCGTCCCCATTGCTACTTGCAACAAAGTCATCAACATGGCGATCTTCAACACCCAATCAAAGCGCGGCGTTAGCCAATCACTGTGGACAGTTTGCAATAAAGGCTTTTGCGAACGAGCAATCGCATAAATTAACAAGGCGACAATAAACAACGCTAACAACATATGCAGGGTAATCATCAATGGCTTCAAATTACTGGCAACCACCGCCGAGCCAAGCCAACCCTGAAATCCCACCAATAAAAACACCGAAACCGCTAAATAAAAAATCGCTTTATCCGATTTTAAATAAATCCGTGACGACCAAGCGGTTAAAAAAATCAAGAAGCCAATTGTCACGCCCACTAAGCGATTGGTGTATTCAGTCCAAGTTTTCACAGGATTGAATACGGTATTTTCATAACCCCGTGCCGCATAAATCTCATGATAATTAGCAGGCAACTCGGCTTCTGTGGTTGGCGGCACCCATTGTCCAAAACAAGTTGGCCAATCAGGACAGCCCATACCAGCGCCAGAAGCGCGGACAATGCCACCCATTAAAATCACAAAATACACAGCAAAAATAGTCAAGGTACCTAAACGGCGAAAACGACTAGCGGCTAATGAATCAATCATGGCTTAAATCACTGGCAATAAGAGTAATAAGAGAACGCTGCTCGTCATCTAAATTTAAAGACTGACAATCAGCGTCGGCCACTTGCAACACAATCAATAAATAAGTCTGTTGCAGATAATGTTGAGCGGTTAAAACATGACCAACCGCTTGTTGAGTTTGACTATCAAACACAGCACAGCCATCACAAGGCAAATCGAGCAGTTGCTTGCTTTGAGCGGCAAATAAACTACGCTTGGCTTTTCCCAGATAATGAGTTCGAGCAACGATTTCTTGGCCGGTATAACAGCCTTTGGTGAAGCTAATCCCGCCCAATTGATCAATGTTTAACATTTGCGGAGTGTATTGTTCTGACTGATCAAACTCAAACCAAGGCAAACCATCAAGAATATCTTGATAGCGCCAACCATCATCAGCGACTTGATTAACACTAACTGGCGATTGACTAGGCTTAATCATCAAGTAACGCGATAATGCCGATGGCAGTTTGATGACCATAGC
>CAIZCB010000371.1 GCA_903931355.1 uncultured Pseudomonadota bacterium | reverse complement strand
GCTGTTGAATATGCAGCCCGTTTTGGTACGGACATCGAACCACTTGAATACTGTATTACCTGTAATAACGGGGACGAGCGCGTTATACTTGAATCAGGGATTGAGTTTAGTGATGGATATCTTTACACCTATGTTGATATTACCGAACGTAAAGCCGCCGAAGAAGAAATTAAACAATTAGCCTTTTACGACTCGCTAACAGGGTTGCCAAATCGGCGAAAATTGTTGGACAGATTAAGTACAAGCATCGCGCTTAATCAGCGTGCAAATACCCAGTTCGTAGTATTCATGATAGATTTAGATAAATTTAAAGCCGTGAACGATAGTTTAGGGCATACGGGTGGTGATGAATTACTAAAACAGGTTGCAGCAAGAATTACTCAATGCTTGCGTGATAGTGACTTGGTGGCGCGTTTAGGTGGTGATGAGTTTGTACTGATATTAGAGAACCTTAAAATCCCCGAAGACGCTGAAATAGTAGCCTTAAAAGTGATATCCAAATTAACAGCACCCTTTCAATTAAGTGTAAATATTAGTGTACAAATTGGTGCGAGCATTGGTATTAGCATTTACCCTAAACACGGCAACACGCCAGAAATACTCATGGATAATGCAGATATTGCACTTTATAAAGCTAAAGATAATGGGCGTGGTTGTTTCGCCTATTTTTTTGAATAGTGGATACCTTAAAGTCAATGTCTTAATCTCTGCTCCAGAACACTGTCAAAGGGATCATAAATGACCAACACTCAGCAATCTTCAATACTTGATAACGGTATTGCTGTCATACACTCTAATAAACTGGAATCGTTGCTTGAGGTGGTAACGCATTGGTTACAGACCTATCCTTTAGCCCCGCTTGAAAATGAAGTGTTTCTGGTTAATAACAATGGCATGGGGCAATGGCTTAAGCAAAATCTGGCGAAGAACACTGCATTAGGCGTTGCAGCAGCACTGGAAGTTAAATTGCCCTCTACCTTTATCTGGCAAGTGTATCGTTGGGTGTTAGGTGACAAGATTCCTCAAGATCAATTGTTAGCCAAGCCTGCCTTGGTTTGGCGCTTTTATCGCTTACTACCCAGCCTATCCGCGAGTGCCGGTTTCTCTATTTTGTTGCAGTTCTTAAAAGACGACACGCAATCGCGTAAACGTTATCAATTGGCCGAACAATTAGCTGATCTATTTGATCAATATCAAGTGTATCGTTCCGACTGGTTATCGGATTGGGCAGAAGGTAAGGATATCCTAGGAGATGCAAAAGGAGAGGCAAGTCCGCTGCCTGAAGCACAACGCTGGCAAGCCTTACTTTGGCGAGCGCTGCTAAACGATTTGGGTACACAAAATAGTTATATTGCCAGTCGCGCCTCGGTACATACCGAGTTTATGGCGCAGATAGATCAAAGCCAACCTAAACTACCAAAACGGGTGATTGTCTTCGGTTTATCGACATTGCCCCAACAAGCCTTGGAAGTCTTGGCGAAAATAGCCCAGTTTTGTCAGGTGGTGTTGTTTGTGCATAATCCTTGTCAGCATTATTGGGCGGACATTATTGAGGATAAAGAGTTATTAAAAGCCGAGCGTCAGCGGCAAAAATATAAGACCGGCATGAGTGCCGACTTAAGTCTTGAAGAATTGCACCAACAAGCGAATCCTTTATTAGCTGCCTGGGGGAAACAAGGTCGCGATTATTTGCGCTTACTGGATTTGTTTGACGACCAGAGTGCTTATCGTGATTGGGAATGGCCGGACAATAAAATTGATTTGTTTGAGGACTATGGTGATGAGCCACAGCACCGAAGTTTATTGCAACACGTGCAGCAATCCATTTTAGATTTAGAACCCATTCCAGAGCAGCCGGTCATTTTATCAGCACTTGATG
>CAIZCB010000370.1 GCA_903931355.1 uncultured Pseudomonadota bacterium | reverse complement strand
TCTATCGTAATATTTTGATCAATCCAAACCACACCATCAGCACTGCCTTTCAACAATTGCATCAACAAAGCATTCCATTTCTCACGCAATACGCCATCAGCTTGATGTGGTTCGACATTTCCTAATATTTGTATCGCCAATCTAGCGTCATAACGCAGACGCTTAATTGCCATGCCCGCATTCACTTGCTCAAATTGTTTTTTTTGTAATGGCGTTGCCATCAGCAAATTGACTTTTGTTAATGGCAACCGGATTTGCCGTAAATTACCAAACATAAAAACTCTTACCCCTGTGGCGTTAGTAAAAAATTGATAGCCTTAGCCAATCAAAATGTACCTTGCATCAGCTTTTCATGCTGTGGCAAACAAACTGTTTTAAAGTCAAAGCGCTCTTGTATGGTCTGACGCGCCGCTCTACGCATATCTCTGTAATCATCAGGATGAGCCAACACATCGCACACTGAATCTGCCAATTGTTTAGGCGAGAAAAAATCCACTAACAAACCATTTTTGCCATGCTCTATGGCATCACGAACTGGCGGTGTATCGGAACCAATCACCAACGCCTCTACACTCATTGCTTCCAGCATCGACCAGCTTAAAACAAACGGATAAGTAAAATAGACATGGGCGGCAGACACCCGCAATAAACTAATCAAAACCGAATAGGGTACCTGTCGGACAAAATGCAGCCGATTGACATCCAATTTATCCGCCACTTCGTTTAAGAAAATATTTTTATAGCCCCCGCCGCCAGGTGCCGGTGCGCCATAACTGACTCTATCACCACCCACAATCACTACGTGTGCATTAGGTCGGCGTTCCATAATTTCCGGTAAAGCTCGCATAAATTGATGATAACCGCGCATCGGTTCTAAATTGCGATTAATAAAGGTAATAATTTCATCGCCTTTTTTACCAACAAAACCATCGCGCATTAGATTGATAGAATCATCATCTTTAGGCAGGAGTTTGTCGGTTTCAATGCCATCATGGACTATCTTAAGTTTCGAGCGAAACTGATCGGGAAACAAACTGGCCTGCCATTCGGTTGGGCTAACACCGTAATCGCAATTTAATAAGCTCATCGCCAAATGCATATTACGAGTATGACAACGGAAGGCGGTGTCTTCACTACTGGGAAATTCTTTATCGAAATTCACATCGCTACCTTCACCCAGATACCAGTATTCGCAAAAACCAATGACCCTCGCCTTGGGTAACACTTGACGTATAAACATCATTTCCCCCCAACCGGTGTGTCCAACCACCACATCAGGCGTCCATCCTTGTTTACTTAAATTCTCAACCACTTTCGCGACCGCTTCACCACGGATCATTGCAGTTTCGGTACTAATCAACCAAGGATGGACGTTTTTGCCATTCGGACGTCTAACTTCATAACTGATGTTTCTAACACCACCTACAGTCGATTCTTTTCGTGTTGATAAAGCCAGAACCTCATGTCCAGCTGTAATCATCGCAGGCGCTAATCCACGGTATTGGCCGGGAAAGTTCTGATGTATAAATAAAATTTTCATTATCTTGGATTATCTAAATTAGATAGTTAGCAAAGCACCGAAAAAAACAGTATGTCATTCTGGACTTACATTATTAGCCTCAACAGCTAGGCATTTCGTTTCTATTAAACTCAATTTAGGATTTTGAGTGACAGAAGCTTCCCAGCCTTATAAATCATCTACGCTTAGCGCCATTGATTTAACTTTCAGCATTACAGACCTGTTTAACATCGACCATGATGAGTAACAAACCCACCTCAACTCTGTCTTTATGTTAGTAAAATTGATAAATAATGTAAAACACAAAAATTAAATTTATCTTTTCAAGCTTAAGTTTTAGCTGAAAATCTTGCTTTTTTT
>CAIZCB010000369.1 GCA_903931355.1 uncultured Pseudomonadota bacterium | reverse complement strand
TTGGCTTGTTTGGTGTGTTGTCTTAATAGACGATGGGCTAAGCCATGAAAAGTACCGATCCACATCGAACGCGCAGAGATATTTAATAACTCTTCAACCCGATGCCGCATTTCGCTGGCGGCTTTATTGGTAAAGGTCACTGCCAAGATATTGTGCGGGGCAATATGATTAATTTTCAAATGCCAGGCAATACGGTGAACTAAAACGCGGGTTTTGCCGCTACCGGCACCGGCTAATACCAGCATCGCTTGCATTGGCGCGGAAACAGCTAAACGTTGAGCATCGTTTAGCGGACTAATAATAGAAGAAACATCCATTTTTTATTGGCAGAATTTAATCAGCTGTGTATATTTGCTGGCCTTTAGGGTAAAGCTTTGCGACCTAAGTATAAAAAACACAACTAAGAGAGGAATGGGATATGAGTTTTGATTATAAACGTTTGGTTAAATTTGAGCACAATCTTGGCGCAAAAGATAAAAAAGTGCGCTTATATTCAGGCATTGTATTGTTATCAGTGTCATTGTTTACTGCCAGCGTATTGATGTTATTGGTTGGCTTGGTTTTAGTGGGAACCGCTTATTCTGGCTGGTGCCCAGCTTATTCAAGTTTAGATAAAAACAGCTTGGATCATGATCACACTGCAGAAATTGCTGACGTTGCAGCTGATGCTGACGGTCAATAAGCACTGACTCAAGTTTTAACCGTTCGTCCAAGGCTTTGGACGAACGGTTTCTAAATTAATCTTCTTTCTTAAACTCGCCTTCAATCGCGCCATTACTAAATGATGAGCGCTGCTTAAAAATCTCACCGCTTTGCGCTGCTAATAAGTGATTTTCGATCACATATTGAGCAATTTTCCGGCGTAATGATGGAATCAAACAGGCAAAACCTAAAATATCGGTAAAAAAGCCGGGTGTTAATAATAAAGCACCGCCCACCAATAAAATCGGCCCTTCGATCATTTCATAAGCCGGAATCTGGCCTTGTTGCAGATTGCTTTGAAAACGCTGCCAAGTCGCAAAACCTTGGCGACGCAACATCCAAGCGCCTAATACCGCAGTAAAAACGACCATAAAAATGGTTGGGAATACGCCGATGATGCTACCTACCTGCATTAGCAAAGTAATTTCGATAAACGGCATAATTAAAAAAAATGCAAATAAGATTTGGATTGGTTTCATGATTTAGTACGGCTGAATAACAGGGATGGGAATACTAAAGCATCTTTAGCGAATTTACAGGATAATATCGCCATGTATCAGTTAATTCTTTGCACATGTCCCGATCAAAAAAGCGCCGAAATCATTGCTAAGCACTTGGTTTCTCAGCAATTAGCTGCCTGCGTCAACATCATGCCGGGGCTGACATCGGTTTATCAATGGCAGGGCGAAATCGAAACCGCTCAGGAACATTTACTGATAATTAAAAGTCAACAACAGCAGTTTGCCGCTATCGAAACCGCGATTAA
The DNA here is from genome assembly GCA_903931355.1 of uncultured Pseudomonadota bacterium. Lineage (GTDB taxonomy): Bacteria > Pseudomonadota > Gammaproteobacteria > Methylococcales > Methylomonadaceae > Methylomonas. The sequence goes on along the minus strand of CAIZCB010000369.1, from coordinate 1,028 downwards.
GGCGATACACCCATACCAACTTCCCGAAATTATTGCTGTCGCCATTGAACAGGGCAGCACCGAATACCTTAACTGGATAGACTCATGTTTGCGTACCGATTAATCTTTTTAGGCTTACTTAGCCTATTTACACAAAGTTTGCTGGCTGAGCAGCGTACTTTCTTACCGCCAGAGGAAGCGTTTAAAGTCAGTGCTGCAGTCGGTGCTGCTGACAGAGTTGATTTAAGTTTCGATATTGCCCAAGGCTATCATCTGTATCGCAATAAGTTCCAGTTTCAATCGCAGACTCAGGGGATTGAATTAGGGGAAGTCCAACTACCGGCAGGTGTGATTTATCACGATCAAGTGTTTGGTAATTTGGAAGTTTATCGTGGTGGAATATTAAAAGTCCCCGTATCGTTGATTAATAAAACGGCTCAAAACTCCATCAAGTTATTAGTTAAATATCAAGGCTGTGCTGATGATGGGGTTTGTTATCCAGTGCAAAAAGCCGTGTTTGAACTCAATTTACCAGCAGCTCAAACCGATAAAGATTGTAATAAATTGATTAAAATCTTGTGTACAGGTTTACAAGGGAGCCAATTATTAAAGCCTGAACAAGCCTTTCAGTTTTTTGCTAGCGTTAAAGATGCCAATACCGTCCATGTTAGCTGGATTGCTGCCGAAGGTTATTATCTTTATAAACACAAGCTTAATCTAACCCTAGCATCAAAATTCCAAACCCAATTAGCGGCTTATAGTTTGCCAAAAGGCGAGTCGCATAATGACCCAGAATTTGGCGAAGTTGAAGTTTATCGCCGCGAAATTGGTGTCGATGTACCATTGCAACGGGCTAATCTTCAAGCTGAAACAGTCACTATTACTTCCAAATTCCAAGGCTGCGCGGATCGTGGTGTCTGCTACCCGCCAATGGACACTAGCGTCAGCTTAGAATTGCCGGTAGTGACCGCGCAAACCCAAAAAACAATTGCGCCGCAAGTAATTTCTGAACAAGACCAAATTGTTAACTCTTTAAAACAAGACAGCTT
>CAIZCB010000368.1 GCA_903931355.1 uncultured Pseudomonadota bacterium | reverse complement strand
GCCAGCTGCGCCTATCGAAAAATTCAACATCGCCGGTACACGTTGATAAAGCTGTAAACCAATCACTACATTCAACGTTTTGCAGCTATTCGGCAATAACACGCCGACATTTTCGCCGCTGGTGGTGATGCGGTTAATCAATTTGCCTACGATGATGCTACGGGTGATTAAGCTGTCATAACTCATCGGTTGGCGTTCCAAGTCTTCGGCAATCGTGTGTTTACCGCCATGAATCCGACGCGCTTCCAACAAAGCAGAAAAAATGGTTTGTCGATAATGGCTAGTGGCAAACATCATCTCGGTCATGATGTCGGTGAGGATATGACCGCTGTGTTTACGGCGAGCTTTGCCGGTGACATCGCCGTGGGTTTCGATTAAGGTCGGCGGCAAAATATGCAGAGTGATTTTCGGAAACCAGCGTAAACGCACGACATGACGTAATTTTGAAAACGGTGTGTATTCGGTGCCGTCAATTCTAATCGGCAGAATAGTTGCGCCGGATTTATCGGCTACCATGCCTGTGCCATCATAGACTTTCATCAACGAGCCAGTGGTGGTAATCCGGCCTTCGGGGAAGATCACGGTTTTGGTGTCGTTTTGTAGATGATGAATTAAGGCTTTTAATGAGATTGGATGGGTAGGGTCCATCGGAAACACTTTGGACAGGCTTAAAAACGGTTTAAGCCACCAGCGTTGGGAAATATGGGTATTGATCGCAAAAGTAATGTCGTCGGGTAGAAATACGCCGAGAATTAGCGGGTCGAGAAATGAGTTGTGATTGGCAATAATCAACACCCGTTTGCCGGCTTGTCGATAATTTTCCAAGCCTACCACCTTGACCCGATACAACAGCGTCAGCAGTAAGCGTAACAAAATCTTTAGCATCAAAATTCTCCTTGGGTGGCGCTTGTTGGCAAGTCGCAGTCAAAAACAGGAGGCACTATAAATAGAAATTAAACATAGTTCAATTAATTTTTATTTCCGATTTTGTTAGGCAGAGCAGAGAGGTGCGTAGGCGCTAAGTTAGCTTAGCGCCTACGACTTTTTAAAGCTTAAGAACGAGCTTGTAATACAGCAACGGCTGGTAATTCTTTACCTTCTAGGAATTCTAAGAAAGCACCGCCACCGGTTGAGGTGTAAGACACTTTGTCAGCAATGCCGTATTTGTCGATTGCCGCCAAAGTATCACCGCCGCCAGCGATAGAGAAAGCCGGGCTGTTGGCAATCGCCATAGACATGGCTTTAGTGCCTTCGCCGAATTGGTCAATTTCAAATACGCCGACTGGACCGTTCCAAACGATAGTGCCAGCGGTTTCCAAAATTTTTGCATATTGCTTAGCGGTTTCTGGCCCGATGTCCAAAATCAAATCGTCTTCAGCGACATCAGCAACATTTTTGATGGTGGCTTCTGCAGTGTCTGAAAATTCTTTTGCACAAACCACGTCAACCGGTACAGGAATATCCGCGCCACGTTCTTTAGCAGAAGCGATTAAACGTCTTGCTTCGTCTAACAAATCCGCTTCGTAAAGTGATTTACCGACTGGGTAACCGGCTGCTGCGATAAAGGTGTTAGCGATACCGCCACCGACGATTAACTGGTCAACTTTGCTAGACAATGATTCCAACACAGTTAATTTTGTAGATACTTTTGAACCGCCAACAATCGCCACTAAAGGACGTTGTGGATGCTCAAGGGCTTTGCCTAAAGCGTCTAATTCAGCCGCTAACAATGGGCCAGCGCAAGCGATAGCAGCGTGTTGAGCAACGCTGTGAGTTGACGCTTCGGCTCTGTGTGCAGTGCCGAAAGCGTCCATCACAAATACGTCACACAAAGCGGCCATTTTTTCGCCTAATTCAGCGCTGTTTTTCTTTTCGCCTTTGTTGAAACGGACGTTTTCGCACAATACAACTTCGCCACGTTTAACTTCAACGCCATCAATCCAGTCTTTAACTAAACGAACTGGTTGGCCTAGTAATTTAGAAAAACGCTCAGCAACCGGTTTTAAGCTGGATGCTTCGTCGTATTCGCCTTCGGTTGGACGGCCTAAGTGTGACATCAAGATGACAGCTGCGCCTTGTGCTAAAGCGGCTTCAACGGTTGGTACGCTGGCTTGGATACGCAAGTCGCTAGTAACAACGCCGTCTTTTACTGGTACGTTTAAATCTTGACGAATTAGAACCCGTTTACCGGCTAAATCGAGATCAACCATTCTTTTGATAGACATTAAATGCTCCTGTGGGTGAAAAAATATAGTTAAGTTAATTGATGTTACGCAACGTCTTCGGTATCTAGGGAATTCCGTTGTTTATAAATAAGGTTTCGCGTTGCGAAGCTGTTTTGATGTCGGTTCTCGCACCGACAAGCGAGTTACTTTCTTTTGCATGGCCAAAAGAAAGTAACCAAAGAAAAGGCCACCCGACCGCCGCTTACTTCCTGGGCTCCAAAGCTTTTGTTGGGGGTTGGCAAAAGGTGGCTTCCTGCCCCTTTGCCAACTTGCCGCATCCATGCGGCAACCCTAACGGGCTATTCCCAACAAAAGCTTCGGTGCTCGGCGCGGCAGACGGGAAAACAACCACTCTCAGCTTATAACATCAGTGATTAATTAAAAATCGAGGGTAACAACACCGCAGCGCCAATTAACAAACTGCTGGTGATAATAGTCCAGAAGGTGCGGCTGTTATTGCTTTGTAATTGTTTACGAAGTTGCGCCATTTCCTGATTATGTTGCTGCATTTGATGTTGCATCATGGCGTTACTTTGCAGCGCCTGAAACACCAAAGTTGGTACTTCTGGCAATTGTTCGGTGATTTCTGGGAATTTGCTGAACAGTTCTTTGATTTTGGCCGCAGGTCCCATGCGTTGTTTAAACCAGTCTTCTAAAAATGGTTTGGCGGTTTGCCATAAATCCAATTCAGGATAAAGCTGGCGGCCTAAGCCTTCGATATTCAACAAGGTTTTTTGTAACAACACTAATTGCGGTTGAACCACCATGTCGAAGCGGCGAGCGGTTTGGAATAAACGCAATAGCAGCAAGCCGAAGGAAATATCTTTTAACGGTTTATCAAAAATCGGTTCGCAAACACTACGAATTGCGGCTTCAAATTCTTCGATACGAGTGGTGCTTGGCACCCAGCCGGATTCGATGTGCATTTGTGCAACGCGGCGGTAGTCGTGATTAAAGAAGGCTAAAAAGTTCTCGGCTAAATAGCGTTGGTCGCTGTCGGATAAGCTGCCGACGATGCCAAAATCCACCGCCAGATATTTGTCTGGTAATTGCACGAAAATATTGCCAGGGTGCATGTCGGCGTGGAAAAAATTGTCGCGGAATACTTGAGTGAAAAAGATTTCTACGCCGCGTTCAGCAAGCTTTTTAAAATCAGCATTGCCAGCGCGCAGGGCGTCAATATCGCCGACCGGAATCCCGTAAATCCGCTCCATCACCATTACTTTGCGATGAGTCATTGGCCAATGAACTTCGGGGATATACAGCATTTCTGAGTCTTTAAACTTGGCTCTGATGGCGCTGGCATTGGCGGCTTCACGCACTAAATCCAGTTCGTCTAGGATGGTTTTCTCGAATTCAGCAACTACTTCCATCGCCCGTAAACGACGAGCATCGCTCGAGAAGCTTTCAGCGATTCTAGCCAATTCATACAGTAAGCCAACGTCAGAATGAATTTTGCCTTCAATATCAGGGCGTAATACTTTAACGATGACTTTTTCGCCGCTGTGCAAAGTGGCGGTATGGACTTGCGCGACGGAGGCCGAAGCCAGTGGTACTGGGTCGAATTCAGCAAAAGCTTGTTCTAAAGTTTGGCCGAGTTGTTGTTCGATAATTTGTTTCGCTAACTCAAAGCCAAAGGGCGGCACTTTATCTTGCAGCTTGACCAATTCTTCGGCGATGTCTTCCGGTAATAAGTCTTTGCGGGTTGATAAAGTTTGGCCGAATTTAACGTAAATCGGCCCTAAATCTTCCAGTGTTTTACGAATTCTAACCCCGCGCGGTTCGGTGGGTTTTCTCAGCCAGTAATTCGGTGAGAAAAACGCTACGAAGCGAATCGGCCGGAATAGGTGGGTTTTTAAAATAATTTCATCAAGGCCATGAAACATCATCACCCAGTTAATGTGGATGAGGCGCAGCAAAATTTTTGGGCGAATCACAAGGTGTCCTTAGGTATTGGGCTCGGAAGATGAATTTAAGCTGTTTTCTAATCTATCAATGCGGGCATTGAGTCGGTCAAAATCGCTACGGCTGGCGTCGATTTGTTGAAATAGTGCGTCAGCTTCAGGTTTGGCGGGTAAATCGCGGGTTTCTTCTTGCAAGAATTCTTGCAGATTGAGCTTGAAGCTAGTCAGACTTTGCTGGCTCCAATCGCGACTACTGCGGAACAAATTGCCAAATTGTTGAGCAAAACTTTCACCAGTGTAGCGGGCGAGTTTGGCTTCAAGATTAATCTCGAGTTTGGCAAACAAGCTTTGAAATTTATGGGCTACCTGGGTATCGCCTTCGATACGTACATCGCCTTGGAATAAGGAACGCATCGGCGTAGCGCTTAAACCCATTAAACCCAGCGCAGATAAAGAACCGCTGATTTTGGCATCAACAGTATCGTTATAGGTTTCTAAAATCTGTAGGCTGGTGGCGGTTGGGCACAGATAGAGGGTTTGATTGAAACTACTGATCTCAATCGCTACCACTTTACCGGCTATCGGGCTAAGCAAATTGCTGGCGTTATCGTCTAGGCTTAGATATTGATTAATCGCTGGTTCGAGCAGACTAATCAACAAGGGTTTAATCGGGGTTAAATTGCCAAGCATTAGCTCGCCTGCTGTTGTTGAAGTTGTTGCAGATAGTCTTGCATGTCTTCGTTGTTTACGCGTTGATAAATATCGCTGACGCTGATGGTTAAGTCTAATGATTCAAAAAACACTTCATCCCCCATGAAATAGCGCTCTGAAAACCAGTTGGCCGTGCGACGAAACACTTCAATATCAACATGATCTTGCTCAATTAACACGTATTCTTGCAAGCTAGGCAGGGTTTTATAAGCGGCTAGTTTGATGGTTTGGTCGGTGCGTCGGGTGTTTTTTGACAACACTTCGATGATGATTTTGGGTTTGTCGGTGTAGTAATCATCGCCGTCATCATCGTTGCAAACCACCATAACGTCGGGGTAGAAAAAACTGTTGGCGGCTTTGACTTTCATGTCAACAACAAAAGTTTGGCAAGGGGCGTCTTGTAGATGATTGCTGAACAGGCGCAATGCATTGCCGACAATTAAGCTGTGATTACGACTGGCTCCAGCCATCGCGTAGACTTCGCCATCAATATATTCATGCTTGATGGTGCTAATCTGCTCGCCTTGTAAATACTCGGTTTCGCTAAGATAAGAATGCGCTATTTTTAGAGCCATGAGCAATAAAGCCTAATTAAAATTTATAGCCTCTATGAACCGCAACGATGCCTTGGGTCATGTTGAAATATTCGCAACGCTCCAAACCGGCATTTTCCATCATCTGTTTCAACTCATCTTGTTTTGGATGCATACGGATTGATTCAGCCAAGTAACGGTAGCTGTCTTCATCTTTAGCAACAATGCCGCCAATTTTAGGCAACAAGTTGAATGAGTAAAAATCGTAAACTTTTTCAGTGATTGGATCGACAGGGTGTGAGAATTCCAAAACAATCACTTTGCCACCTGGCTTTAATACCCGATACATTGAGCGTAACGCTGCATCTTTGTCGGTGACATTGCGTAAACCAAAGCCGATGCAAACGCAGTCAAAGGTGTTGTCAGCAAAAGGCAAGCATTCAGCATTGACTTGTGCATAGCGGATGTTGCTGGTTAAGCCACGGTTGATTAAGCGGTCACGACCCGTGCGTAACATCGCAGCGTTAATATCAGCTAAAACCACTTGGCCTTTTTGACCGACGCGTTTTTCAAATAAGGTAGTTAAGTCGCCCGTGCCACCGGCTAAATCCAACACCGTATCGCCTTCACGGATATTGGCTAATTGCACAGCTACCCGTTTCCAAATGCGGTGAATGCCCAATGACATTAAATCATTCATGATGTCGTATTGGCTGGCCACCGAGTCGAATACGCCGCGTACCAGCGCAACTTTGTCTTGAGCAGGAACTTGTTTGAAACCAAAGTGGGTAGTGTTTTCGTTAGTCATGTCTTTAATGGTTTATGTTGGGTTTTCGGCTAATGCCAGCCGCTTTTAAATGGTCAAGATAGGTTGCCCATAGCCAAGGAAATTCTAGGCCGAGTTTATACAACAAATCCCATGAATAAATGCCGCTGTCGTGCCCATCGCTAAAATCAATCGCGATGCCATAGTTACCGACAGGGCGGATGTTATTGATTGCTACATCTTCTTTGCCAATTTGCAGGGTTTCTTGGCCTGGGCCGTGACCGACTGCTTCAGCAGATTGGGTATAAACCCGCAAATATTCGCTGGGCAATTCAAAAATGCTGCCATCGTCAAAATGCACTTCTAAAACCGCTGACAGTTTATGCAGCTTGATTTCAGTCGGTATTGAGTTACATGGTGTGATTTTTAGACGCATAGTGTTAGAGAATGTAGCGGCTTAAATCTTCATCTTCCGCTAGTTTCATTAAATGGTTATCAACATACTCGGCATCAATGCTGATCAATTTGTCAGTTAAATCCGGTGCGTTAAATGAAATTTCTTCTAACAGCTTTTCCAAAATGGTGTGTAAACGACGTGCACCGATATTTTCAGTTTTTTCATTGACTTGCCAGCCCAGCTCGGCAATCCGTTTGATGCCATCTTGGGTGAATGTCACTTCAACGCCTTCTGTGGCTAATAAGGCTTGGTATTGTGACGTTAGTGAAGCATCGGGTTCAGTCAAAATACGAACAAAATCGTCAGCGCTTAAAGCGTTTAATTCAACACGGATTGGGAAACGGCCTTGTAATTCGGGGATTAAATCCGAAGGTTTGGTGAGGTGAAACGCGCCAGACGCAATAAACAAAATATGATCAGTTTTCACCATGCCATATTTAGTAGTCACTGTGCTGCCTTCAACTAAAGGCAATAAGTCACGCTGTACACCTTCGCGAGACACTTCGCCGCCGCCAATATCCGAGCGTTTGCAGATTTTGTCGATTTCATCCAAAAATACGATGCCATGTTGTTCAACGGCTTCAACGGCGCGTAATTTGATGTCCTCATCGTTAACCAATTTGGCGGCTTCTTCTTCCTGCAACACTTTCAAGGCTTTGGCGACTTTCATCTTACGAGGTTTAG
>CAIZCB010000367.1 GCA_903931355.1 uncultured Pseudomonadota bacterium | reverse complement strand
GAAATTGATTTGCTCCCTAGACAAGAGCGCGATACCTTTGAAGCGATTGCCGATACTTCAGCGGTATCGGCAGTGCAGCAAAAATTGCCCGATGTCGATTTGAAAGATATCTTGCTAGCGTTTCAAGATGTTTTAAAACGTGCCGAACGACTAACTCACCATCAAATAACCAAAGAACCCCTATCAGTCCGTGAACGAATGGCAGCCATTTTGGAAAAACTTAACGGGGCAGATTTCCTCCCTTTCGCAGCGTGTTTTACCCGAAGTGAAGGAAAAAACGGAGTGGTTGTCTCGTTTCTTGCCGTCCTTGAACTCAGCAAAGAAGGAATCATCGACATCTTCCAGCCCGAACCCTACGCCGATCTTAGCGTCAGAATTCGAGTTACCAGTTGAAAATTCTGAGCTAGCGATTAGCGAAGATGTTGTATCGGTTAAACCCAGAGCAAAGCGCAAACCTAAAGCCAAATCAGTTGAAACGGTTTATTTGCCAGCGCCGCGTCGTAAAGTTAGCCGATTACCAAAACAACGGAGTTGGTCAGCATTTGTTGCCGTTATCGATACCATTCAGCCGGTTGTTGAAATTATTGAAGCAATTGAAAGCGATCCGATTCCAACACAGCAACGTCGAATTTCACGCTTGCCGCCTTATTTGGCCGATAAAAGTGGTTGGGATTATGTTCAGCCGGTCGTTATTGAAACGGTTGTTGAAGCCACTATCGACATTGTTGATGCGGTTGAGCCATCGCCAGTTTCAAGATTGCGTAAAGCAGTTCGACTATCAAGTTTATGCAGTCGCGAGGGTTGGCAGCATTATCCAACTAATCGGGTTGTTCGCCGGCGTAGCTCAAGATTACCGACTATGTTGGCTTCAAAACATGACTGGAGCTATTCATCAGCACCGGTTATTTTGACGATTGCACAGCCTGCAAGCCAATCCACCACGACTTTAAACCAACCAGCCACTGAGTGCGACGTGAACATTAAACGCATCGTAGAAGCCATGCTATTTGCTGCCAATAGACCAATGAGCATCAAGCAGATTCAAGAAACCTTTCCCGAATGGCAGCAGCCGAATAGTGCTGAGATTCAGGATGCATTGCGCTCGATTGCCGAAGATTATCAAGATCGGCCAGTCGGTTTAAAACAACTGGCCAGTGGTTATCGCTTTCAAGTCAAAGAAGGCATGGCGCACTGGGTTACTCGATTGTTTGAAGAAAAACCGGCGCGCTATTCAAGAGCTTTGTTGGAAACAGTAGCAATTATTGCTTATCGACAGCCGGTTACCCGTGGCGAAATTGAAGAAATTCGCGGCGTCAGCGTTAGTACCAGCATCGTGCAAACTTTGTTAGAACGTGAGTGGGTAAGGGTAATCGCCCATAAAGAAGTCCCCGGTCGTCCGGCTTTGTACGGCACCACCAAACAATTTTTAGACTATTTCAATTTAACTTCATTAAGTGAGTTGCCAACCTTAATGGAAATTGCCGACTTAGATTTCGGCAACGCAACTCAACCGCAACCTGAGCAGGAACAACGTGAAAGATCGCAAACCGACCCATTCGAGAACCTCGAATCCAAGCACACCGAGCAACACCAACAAAGCCAAGCCGAGCAATCCGAAGGCTCGCCCGAACAACAAGACCAGCAGACCGCGTCCGTTTACCCCGCCGAAGGTGACACTGTCCACTAATCCAATTACAGAGGGTGGTGAGCGGATTCAAAAGCTATTGGCTCGTGCAGGTTTAGGTTCACGCCGCGAAATTGAGCGTTGGATAGAAGAGGGCAGATTAACCGTCAACAGCCAGTCGGTGCAATTAGGCTACCATTTAAAAGCTGGTGATTACTTGCAGATCAATGGCCGAGTGGTGAAATGGGAAAAATACGCCGATCAACCAACACGGGTTTTAGTCTATAACAAACCGGTTGGCGAATTAGTCACCCGCCGCGATCCAGAAGGTCGTCCAGTGATTTTTACCCAATTGCCACGCTTACAAGTGGGGCGTTGGATTGCTGTCGGCCGTTTGGATATTAATACCTCAGGTTTATTATTAGTTACCAATAACGGTGAGTTAGCCAACCGTTTAATGCATCCATCACGCGAAGTAGAACGCGAATACGCAGTACGGATTTTGGGCGAAGTGGATGATGCGATGATTGAGCGTCTGAAAACCGGTGTCGAATTGGAAGATGGCCCAGCCCGCTTTGATGAACTGCGTTTTTATGCCGGTGAAGGTGCGAATAAATGGTTTTACGTCACCGTTAAACAAGGCCGTAATCGTTTGGTTAGACGCTTGTGGGAATCGCAAGAAGTTAAAGTCAGCCGCTTGATTCGGGTGCGTTATGGCGCGGTAGTATTGCCTGATCGAGTCAGAGCCCACGCCTACTACGAATTAGAACCTAAAGATTTGCAAGAATTGATGCGGTTTGTGGATTTATAAGAGAATTCGTCGCTGAAATGCCGCTCTAACGCAACGTAATATCCCATAACTGTAAGCACCGCCTAATTGCTCATAAACCGGTTTTAGTGCGTTGCGTTGGGCTTCAGGCAGTTCTAGTAAAACGGTTTCGATTTCGCTGATTTCAGCAGGCGATAAAGTCAGCACTTCATCCAAATTGATTAAACCTGCTTCCAGCACTTTAGCTAAATGGTTGTAAATCGTGTCTTCACTGAGTTGTCGATGATTAGCAATTTGTTCGGCTGTGTAGCCAAGTCGAAATAGATTCAAACTTTCAGTTAAGGTATCGCTGACTTCGCTGTGATCATCTTTTT
>CAIZCB010000366.1 GCA_903931355.1 uncultured Pseudomonadota bacterium | reverse complement strand
ATGTTATTGATAAATTTAAAGACTCAAAATCTAAAATTGTTATTTTGAAGCCAAATGATTTGATTAGTAATAATTTTGAAAATCATTCGAATGCAGATTCAATAGACTTTTGGAATAGACACTACACTGAGATTACTCAAAAAAAAATAAATGTGTATGATACGTTAAATTATGAATTGATATATGAAAATTTTTTAAAGTACTGCGAACGAATATCTTTAAGAAATAATATGACTTTTATTGCAATAATTAGATCAATAAGCCCTATACCCATTTTTCAACCAGTTGTAGTAAATATACTAGATTTAAATATCACACTTAAATTTGACTATGTTTCAAAGAAAATTGAGCAAACAGTGGAAGCTCCTATGATTCGCTTAAAATCAGAATCACTCAATTTTATTTTCGTTAACAGTTTTGGCTTTGATACCCTAACTGTTAATGGATGTTTTGAAGAAGGCATAGCTGGCGGTTTCGTAATGGCCTCCAAGAGTTTGGCGATTGAGAATTTAAACAACTTAGGTATATCCGTCACTCCAAGTTTTATATTTAATTTTTTTATAATTAAATTATTTATCTTACGCTTGTATCGTGTGGCCAAAAAAATTAATATGTGAAAGCTTATTATTTTTAATTTAGAATGCAAGGGGCTATCTTATTCAGTTCTGCAAACTGTTTAACAGCGTTAAAATTAAGTTTTATAAATGAATAGAATTACCATTTGTTACAAACAGTCTTAACTAAGTTAATTTACAAAAAAGTTACACGCACTCGCTTTGTTGGCTGTAACCATATGATTTATATGGGTTTTAAAAGAGTAACCATTGCGTGGGAATGATTTAGCGCAGATTTAAATGGTTGTTCTGAAAACCACGTATCAACTCAATCTAAAAAAGCAGCACCCTAAAAGATCAAGATGAGCAACTACACAGTCACCTTCGCCACCCTCAACTGCCTAGACTACACCAAGCTGTGCGTGGAAAGTTTGCTGGCATCCGGCGTAGACGCAAGCCGCATCATCGCAGTAGACAACGCATCTACCGACGGTACTCAAGCGTATTTGCAACAACGTGGCTTAGGTGCCGCTATCTTGAACCGCGAAAACCTCTCATGCGGCGCCGCTTGGAACCAGGGTATCTTGGCGAAACAGAGCGAGTGGACGATTGTGATGAACAACGACATCGTGGTTGCGCCGGGTTTTGTGCCGCGTTTGATTGAATTCGCTACTTCAAACCAACTCCAACTCGTCTCCCCTTCACGCATTGACGGCACTGCGGACTACGATTTCCCTCAATTTGCAGAACAATCGCAACACACCACTGCTAATGCAGTGCGCCGAGGATCCAGCAATGCCATTTGCATGTGCATCCATTGGTCGCTTTTTAAACAAATTGGCTTTTTTCGCGCCAACCCGACTTTGCTGGGTTTTGAAGATGGATTGTTTTACAACGAAGTGCGTAAATACGGCATTGCACACGCCACCACCGGCAGCGTGTGGATTCACCACTTCGGCAGCGTGACCCAAGAGCATATGAAAATGGTTTT
>CAIZCB010000365.1 GCA_903931355.1 uncultured Pseudomonadota bacterium | reverse complement strand
CATATTTATTAAACTCAGTCATGTTATATCATCCTTACTGTTGAGTTTGCTGACCTTGGCTAGTACCCATTTGTTTAACAATATCTGGGTTCTTAGCAATAACCTGAACAGCTGCTTTATACTTAGATTGATCTTGGATAGAACGATTAGCTTTTGGTTTCTTTTTCATTTGATCTACAGTAACCATAGCTTGACGAACTTGTTCCATTTTATTTTGATCTTCAGGAGGAGCCTGACCGCCACCCTGATCTCCTTGTGGCTGTTGAGCCTGTTGCACTTGCTGTTGCATCTGCATATTTTGTTCAATAGTTGGGTTCAACCAACGTGGATCCTGACTATTATTTTCTTCTGTAATTTCAGCATCAAGTTTTTCAATATCATCATCTGACTGCTGAAGAACGTTTTTACGAATCCATTCGTGTGAATAATATTTACCAGCCATATCTTGGAAGTTACGGGCAAGGTTAATACGACCTTCAGCAATTTCATTATTTTTAAGTTCTGTAAAGTAATTGTCTTTAGAGAAGTCGTATTTGAAATCCATAGAAACATCTTGGAATTCTTCAAGAGTCATAACACCTTTAAGGATAAGTTGCTTTTCTAACATCTTAGTGAATAGATGAGAAAATCTCAATCTCAAACGTGATACAAAACGAGCGAACTTCAATTCGTCACGAGTAATTTCTGTAGCTCTACCGATAGAGAAAAGAGCATCTGAATTCAAACGGCTGACAGGGACGTTAAGAGTCTGTAGGAATTTCTTTTGGAAATAAAGAACGTCATCCATCTGACCAAGTGTCTGACCGCCTGGAAGCGTCGTTACTTCGGTTCCACGCCCACCTTCACGGCGAGGTAGCCAATAGTCTTCAAGCATGGTCATAAACTTACGGTCGTCGCGCACTTCGCCTGATGAAGCATCATAGATCAAACGATTTTTGTGCTTGACCATAATGTCACGAACATACTGTTCGGCTTTCATCTTTGGCAAGTTACCAACATCGATGTACCAAATACGACGCTCAGGAGCTCTAGCCAAGCGGTAAATTACCAAAGCGTCCTCGAGCGTGCGTAACTGGTTAAGTGCTTTAATTGCTTTATGCAAATACGAAAGAACCATTGTACCTTGGTTGTCAGTCAAACCTGATACAATATGTAATACAGAATCTTTAGCGATACGCAAACCATTGGTCGAAGGACCAACTGCTTTATTACCGTAATTGAAACCTTTATCGTTGAAGATAAAATATTCATTAACAGTTTTAGTCATAACGCCTTCGCTGGTACCAGTGTTTTGACCAGCTTGTAATTTCTTTTTTGATACTTCACGAATTTTACGGATCTTGCGCGGATCAACGTAACGAACTTCTTTAATACCAGCTTTTTGATCTTTTTCGTCAACAATAACATGATAGTATAAACGACCGTCTACATACCAACGGCGATAAATTTCATATGCATGTTTATTGAAATCTAGGATTCTTAGGCAATTGAGAAACTCATCTCTAACTACCTTTTTAATATTTTCTGAAATTTTTGTATTGTCTAAATTAATGTCAACGATTGTTTCGTCGTCAATAGAAATTGATTCATTTACAATTTCATCAACAGCAGCATCACATTCTGGCTGAAGAGCCATTTCACGATACTTAGTTACTAACTCTGCTTCTGTTCTAACTGTACCATCAAGATCAACGTAAGTACCAAAACCACCACCAGCAGCTACGACTACTGCACCGTCCTCATGCTCTTTAGGAGCGAACGATGGTAGCGAATCTACTGGTACTTTACGTTTAAACTCGAACCCAAATAATTCTGCCATTTAAATCTCCAAATAGGAGAGGGACTCGCCCTCTCCGTTTTCACTAATACGTATATACTTAGGCTGCGCCAGCTGGGCCATTTTGAAGCGCACGTGAACCGTATGCGTTTACGCCGCCAGCTTTCTTGTCAGAAGATTCAATTCCTGGAATCCAGTAGTCATATGAGAAGTTAACAGTAAATGTTTCAACTTGGTTAGCTGAATCCCAATCAAGAGCAATTGCTCCGATTTGAGTTGGGAAAGCACCAACGATAGTATACGAACGAATTTCGCTACCATCTTTACCGTATTGAACAACTTCTAGATCTTGCTTATATTGTTCAGCAGAGATGTTAGGATCACGGATGTTTGAAACGAGACGGTTCAAAGCATTTGACCATGATTCGAACAACGAACGAACAGCGAAAT
>CAIZCB010000364.1 GCA_903931355.1 uncultured Pseudomonadota bacterium | reverse complement strand
GTGAACAACTAAGGTTTTACTAAGCCAAATAGTCACTTAGCCGAGTTTCATCGAAACCGATTTAAACAATCGCGATAAGCTAAGCGGTATTCAACAGCAAGGTTTGTTAAGATAGCCGCTACCTGCCACAGCAGTTGGCACTGTTTAATCACTCTGGTTTGAAATGAACGAACAATTTTATTTAGAAGAAGACGAAGATGAGGACGAATCGGTCCTCTATGCGGTACGCCCTAACAAGACCCGCATCAAAAAAGAAATTGCCGACGTAATGACGATGGCTGAGGAAATTTCTCAACTATCCGCTTCACACATCGCCGAATTTGAATTGCCAGAAAGCATCGAACAAGCTTTGTTAGATGCTGGCAAAATGGGCCAAAACGCCGCCAGAAAGCGTTTATTAAAGTACATCACCGCCCAACTTAGACTTATCGACACCCAAGCCGTCCAAGAAAAACTGGATCGGATGAAAAACCGCAGCGCCCACGGCGTCCGCGAACACCACCTTGCCGAACGCTGGCGCGACCAACTAATAAGCGAAACCGGCAATCAGCAACTCACCCAATTCATCGGCGAATACCCCAACGCCGACATCCAGCACTTACGCCAATTACAGCGCAATGCCCAAAAAGAAGCGAAAGAAGCTAAGCCGCCTAAATCGTCAAGGCTGATCTACAAATACGTCAAAGAATTGATTTCCGGTGAAGCCGAAGAATCGTAAACCAAAACACCCCTTGTTTAGCCCGCAAGACCGTTATTTTGTTAACGCATCGGGCTGGTGGTTTTACACGGTTGACCAGATTAGCGGGCCTTATAAAACTAAAGCCGACTGCGTAGATGCGTGTCGGCTTTATATTCAAACAAGGGATGGGGTTGTGAGATTAATATCTAAACCTAATTAATCGCCATGCTGCTGAAATCAACACAAAATCACAATGGCAATGACACACATTTACATCATGCACATCTTAATTGAATTACCTAAAAGCACGGCAGGGTAAAGTAGGCTTAGGCGATTTCGGTGAATTATATGGACAGAAATAATGTAACTCATTACCTACGAAACACTGGCCGATGGTTATTTACAGCCATAACAGTCGGTTTTATCTTGTCCTTCAAAGTCTTTGCTTTTGAAAATGGTTATACCTATTTTAAAAAGCAGGAAAACCACACTGAAATTGATTGGGAAAGAGAGGCGCTCGTGAAATACCTCCTTTTTCTCACGGCCAGTGCCATTGATAACCGGATGTTAAATGAACTGGTCACACAGTATGCCGATGTATTGGGGGCGCGTATGATTAATATTTATCGACACACCTCAGAATGTCAGTAAGCAGGCTATGGCACAATACCGATTGCTTATTGCGCCCTACCGATTACACCTGCACAACCAAACTATCAGCCCAACAAACTCGCCAATTGATGCAACGGCGGCAACACCATCATCTTTGCCAAATGCAGCAAAAACAACGCCAACATTGGCGATAAATCCAAGCCGCCTAAATTCGGTATCACACTGCGGCAAATGCTTAGCAATGGTTCAGTGATGCTGTACAAAATCGATGATGCAGCGCTGTAGCTACCACCGCCAATCCAGCTGAGAATAATCGTCGCAAAAATTGAGTAGTAGTAAATATTCATCAACAATTGCACTAAATCCGCCACCGAGATTAACGCCAAGCCGACAAAGCTGGTGGTTAAGCCTTGAATCGCTAACACCGAATAAGTCGCGGTCATTTGCAATAACAAGGCAAATACCAAGCAAGAGGTATCAATTCGACCAATCGACGGCACTACTCGACGTAATAGCTTGAGTGGTGGGTGGGTGATTTTGACCACGAACTGCGAAATCGGATTGTAAAAATCGGCGCGAGTCCATTGCAGTAAAAAGCGCAATAAAACCGTAAAAATGTAGACCGAGAACAGCGTGTCGATAGCGAATATTGCTGGGTCTGAGATGTAATTGCCGCCCAT
>CAIZCB010000363.1 GCA_903931355.1 uncultured Pseudomonadota bacterium | reverse complement strand
GCGTCTTCGCCTTGGAGACGAATCTCATCAATACTAAAACACGGTGTTTCGTTTTGATTCAGGCGATCGATGGCGGTTTGGCTTGGGGTTTCTTGCAAATGCACATCCGGTGCTTGTTCTTGTCGCTCTCTAAGTTGCTGCTCACGAGCGCGTTGGCGTTGGTATTCGTCGTCGGCAGTATCAGCGAAAACCAGCCTATATGCTATGAGATAAACACTGGCGGCCAAAATCAGTTTCTTGTTAAAAACCAAAATCATACTAAACCTGCACCGACAAAAACTTTGGAATTAATTGTTTTGCTAAACAATCAGTTGATGTATTCGTGCTTGAAGTATGGTTAACAATCCTGATTAATCAACCAAGCGTTGTTATTTTGTTTGCTAAAAATTTGCTTGGAATCGAAACCGATAAGATGCACAAAGCGATATAGGCTGTTCCAAACCAAAGGCTAGGTTCAACAATCGCAAGCGATGCGCCTAGGAAACTCGGCTCAACCTATATAGGATGCACACCGTATCGAGCTATGGTGCCGCTGTTGTTTAAATCACCGTTCAGGTTCAGATTCAGGCTATTGCCCACCAGTAAAGTGCCGTTGCCGTCAATGTCGGTGGCATTGAGTTTGGCGTAGACATACGGCGCAATGCTCGTTGATTATTGTGACCGACCGATTAAACCATACGCAGTTAATCACTTAGCCGCATATTCCGGTGGTGGAGGCGGTGCGACCCAGCCGGGTTTTAGAAATTCGTAAACGTCGTCATAAAACGGTAAAGGATTAACCGGCATAAACGCCATCGGTACACGCGGATGATCAACCTGAACTTCAAAACCACGCAGCCAAGCCAGTTTGCACAGAACGACAGCATGGAAGGCGATAAAGTCTTCCGTGAAGGGATTTTGACTTTTCGATTTCGCAAAAAACTCAAGTGCCAGTTCCATTTCAGCAATGCTGCCGCTCAATAAACCACGATAAAAAGTCACATAAGCCACATCAAATGGAGATGGTTTTTTCCGCTTACTTACTTTTGCGTCAAGTTGGTCAATCATTTTTGCTATCTGTGCATCATCTCTTTTAATCGCAAGTTGAGCCAAGAGGCTATCCTGTCCTGAATTTTTTTCGTGGAGTTGTGTTGGTCGAGTAATTGCCGGAATTTCCACCTCACTAAACAATTTTATAATCTCAGGGCTATCGCTCAATAATGGATAGATAAAATCATGGCATGTCCATAAACTCGAATGTCCAACAGGCTTAGTCGTACTCACCGCAATCAGCTTGGCAGCCAGATAAAACCACTGCTTAGCCGCTGCTAAATCTTGATCGACGAACCAAGCGTAAAGGCCGTGGGTGGCGGCGTATTCGTGACCCATTCGAGAAAATCTTCCGCCAGACCAACCGCTACCTTTGTTTAAAATATCATCCGCGTACTCAGTCGCTCTTTCATCAATACCTGCCAATGCATAACCAAATAATCTATGTTTTTTCGCTTGTTCTGGCGTCATTTTTGGCTCCTATTTTAAAACGACCAATTTAACTTGTTGACTATTCACACCCACCACCACTTTTTGTACTTTATAAATTTCATTGTCTTTATCAAATGCTTTCTGCAATAGATCAAACGTCGCCTTTGTTTCTGGGTTATCTTTCAACCTATTCACCGCATGAGCAATCCACGCATCGGTCATTTGTTCCGGTAAATCAGTACCTTTACCCTTCGGATTCAAAGCAAGTAGGGCGTAATAGCGATAGCGTATTACGCCGTATGATCGAAGGCCAAATACGGTGCAATGCCCGTTGGTTATTGCACCCTACCCGTTACGCCGTACGCGGTAACGGTTGCGCCGTACGCGATGCCCAACAATGAATGTAACTAAAAAGCGATAGTTAAGCCTTTATTTTTCACCATATGCAAAAGTTTAAGCGCAGTGCCCGTGGGTTTTTTATCACCGGATTCCCATTTTTGTACCGTATAAACACTGGTATTGAGAATAGCTGCAAATACGGCTTGGCTGACTTTGGCAGCCTCTCTAACCTGTTTTATTTCATCGGGTTGAAGTTTGGTTATAGGCGGAAGGCAGAGGCTATCAAACTCTCTCATCGTGGTTTTATCCATAATGCCTGCTTGATGTAATGCTTGTGCTGTTTCGTGTACCGCTTCGAGAATGGCAGATTTAGTTTTTCTCATGACAAATAACCTCAGTTAATGCTTTTGCTGTAATCGCTTGGTTCAAATCTTTCTTGGTATATGAAAGAAATTGGTTAGCCAATTTTTTTAGTGCCGCTTTTTCGTCTTTATCGATATTGCTGCGTTGATTTTTTGGGAAACCAAACATGAAGAACCATTTATCATCTTTGTTAGTCGCCAGTAAGGTTCTAAAACCGCCACTTTTGCCTTTGCCTGGTTTGGCAATGCGTTTTTTAAATAATCCACCACCCAGATCGGCATCGAACAATCCGTTTTTCATTTCGTTAACGGCATTACATAGTGATAGATTGGTTAAGCCTTCATCGTTTGCCCATCGATCAAAAAAGCGTGTTTTATAAATATTCATCAACATACCTCGATCAAAATTATCGTACTAAGTACAATAGAAAGCAATGATTCTGAACAATTGCTAATTGATTCCTTCTGTAATTTTCTAAAGCAATAGAACGACCTATTATTTTAGTGAACTGGTTATCGGTTTCGAGCAGATAACGTGACTGAGGAGGACAACGAACCCCAACAACACGACCGCATTGGTAATACCCGCCACGGTCAATAGAT
>CAIZCB010000362.1 GCA_903931355.1 uncultured Pseudomonadota bacterium | reverse complement strand
GGATAATTTCTTTTGCGAAGTCTGACATGAGTCCGTGATCCAAATAAAAGCCTGAACAGCAATTCCATATAAATCAGGCTATAAAGGCGACATTGTAGCAAATGCACGCCTTTTAGTCGAAGGCTGATGGGCTAAGCGAATACTTCGCTTAAAAAGTTCTGCATTGCCAACCATGAGCGTTTATCAGCGATAGGCTGATAAACCATCCCAGAATCAGGATTATTGGCAACCGGATTGGTAAAAGCGTGCATGGTGCGCCCGTAGGTATGCACTTGCCAATCGGCACCAGCTAAACTTAGTTCATTCTGCAAAGCCAAGACATGATCAGGCGGCCCTAATGGGTCATCATGCCCATGCAATACCAATACTTTAGCTCTGATTTCAGGTTCTGGAATATTATCCGGCGCCACTAACAAACCGTGAAACGACACTACGCCACGAATATCAGCGCCAGTTCTAGCTAAATCCAAAGCGCATAAACCACCAAAGCAAAAGCCGATAGCGGCAATTTTGTGATTATCAGCCCAAGGCATCAGTTTGACTGTTGCTAATGCGGCTAACAATCGCTTCTGTAATTTGCTGCGGTCTTGCATAAACGGCTGCATCAACTGGCCGTTTTGTTCAGGACTGCTACCCAAAATCCCTTTGCCATACATATCGGTTGCAAAAGCCAGATAACCCAAGGCGGCTAATTGCTTAGCTTTTTCGGCAACGAATTCATCACGCCCAGCCCAAGTGTGATGAATTAACACCACAGGGCGTTGACCGACAATCGCATCATCGTAGGCAAAAAAACCTTCTAATACGACATCGCCATCCAAATAAGCAATGGTGTTTGATTGAATGGTCATTTCAAAACCCTCGTTTGTTGCAAACTAGCTAAAAAACCTTCCGAAGCCGCTTCTATCATATCTAAAACCCGTTCAAAGCCTTGACCACCACCGTAATAAGGATCGGGCACTTCGCGGATAGTTAGATGCGGGGCAAAGTCTAAAAGGTATTTCACTTTGTGTTTAAAGTGTTCGGGACAGGCTTGCTGAACGATGTCGTGATTATCGTCATCCATAACCAAAATATGATCAAAGTCTTCAAAATCACCGAAAACTACTTTTCTAGCTCTTAGATGTTTTAATTCAACACCGCGATCACGGGCGGCTTTTTGCGCTCTTAAATCAGGCGCCTCACCAACATGGTAAGCATGAGTACCGGCTGAATCGATTTGAAAATGATCCTGCAAATTTCGCTCATTAACCAGCGCAGTAAAAACCCCTTCAGCGGTTGGTGAACGGCAAATATTACCCATACATACAAATAGCACCTTGATTTTGTTCATATTTATTTTGTATCGAATTGAGCTAAGCTAAGTTTCTGACTGTCCTACAGCAGAATCCAAATCATCACTTAGTAAGGTTTGACGACGCTGAATTTGAGCGCGGATTTTTTGAGCCTCAATTTCAGCATCGTGAGCAAGTTGCGCTTTTAATTGTTGAATTTCAATCTGGCGCTGTTTAGTTTGTTGCTGTTCTTTTTCACGCAATTCAATATCAAACTCAATGGCTTTTAATTGCGCTTGATGATTAAGATGCTCAGTATGAATATTTTTTTCGATCTCTAATTGCTGAACTAATTGCTCTTGCTTTTCTTGAAGTAAACGACGATTTTTTTCCGCTTCAATAGCTTGGGCTTGCAACGCTAATTCAGCCACTTGTTTAAGTTGCTCAAGTCGTCGCTGTTTCTCTTCGACTTCTTGTAACTCCAACAAGCGTTGTTGGCGATTGCGTTCCTGATTATTCAATTCTTGGGTTTCAAACGACTTTTTCAATACATGAAAATAGACATTGTTTTTACCAGGCTGTATCGACGGGAATTCAGCAAATTGGACATTAATCTTACAAACCGCTTGCGCTTGGATATGTTGAATAATTAAGACTTCGCATACAGCTAAGGCAATACGCTTTTCAACCGCAAGCAAACCATTTTGCACCCAACTGCCATCATCTAAGGTCTGTAATTCACGATTGATAATGTCATCAATTGCGGGGTTATAAGTCTGTTTAATGTGCTGATTTAAGCGATCTAATAATTCATCATTACGCTGAGCATAAGTAAGGCTGGACTGAAAACGTAGATCCAACACTAAGTCTATTTGGCAAAAATTATCAAATAACTGAATTTGTCTTCGATAATTCCAACTTTCAATATTGAGCGGAAATAGCTGATGATAAAAGCGTTGGCTAAATTTTAATGGCCGTAAAAACAAGCGTTTATAAGGGCCTAATTTCGATACTACCAATTGCCTATCGGCATCAAAATCAGCAATCCAATTATCGGTTTCAAGCGATTGGGCGGCGAAAATATCATCGCCTTCTTGCAACCATTGCTCTAGTTCTTGATCGGGATTATTCATGGCTGGCAGCTATCATTTGCGCTTTGGCTTGTCTAAGAGCGGCAATTTTATCGGACATTTTTTCCGCAATTTAGGGATAAAGATTC
>CAIZCB010000361.1 GCA_903931355.1 uncultured Pseudomonadota bacterium | reverse complement strand
TTTATTTATATCGGCAATACTATTTTCAACAGCAGATTAGTAAAAAGTTTCAAATTTCTTAGCTTTTCTTAGTCTAGCTCTTTTATTTAAACAATCTTTTGAAAACTCATCAGAACATTGCGCTTGGATTTCTTTATTTAACTGAACACCAAAGACTTTTTTGATCAATCATCAGTTTTGCATCATCCATTTCAAATCTTGGATTGACGGGCACAGGATTAATTTCGGAAACTGCGTTGAATTTATTAGGCAATGGCAAGATAGAAGCCGTCAATAACTGAATATCAGGTAATAAATAAGGATTTAAGTGAAAACTGTCTGGGAAATAGGGATAAAATCATTAAGATTTCACGCCCACAATCACATATTGCAAAGCGCTTAATTTGATAGCGAACTCCTGAGAATTTTTAGATTCCATAAGCTCTGCTGCTGGTTGTAACAAGCTAATCAATTGTTGTTTTAAAGCTTGAGACTGCTGATTCATAGCCGGAAAACGCGGTTGTACGTGTAAGACCTGTAAATCATTGCGAGTAAACAGATCCAACATATCGCTTAATGTAAACCAACGAATATGGGTTTTATCAAACAAGCCCATCTCTTGCTGCGGCCAACTGCCAATCAATAGCTGAGCAAAACTAGACCAATGTTGCACATTGGGAATACATGCCACCACGCGCCCACCCGGTTTCAAACGTGCAACCGCTTGAGCTAGTACCGCCGCCGGATCGTATAAATGCTCAAGCACATCACCAAAAATCATGTAATCAAAGCTATCGAGCGGCAAGGCTTTTTGTAAATCGACATCTAAACTCCAATCCCCTACCCGATCCAAGTTTTTAACAATCGCAACATCTAACACTGCTTCTGCTTGCGCCAAAGCCTCAGGGATTAATTCGACACCAACATAATGACAATCTGGATTCAGGGCTTTATAGGCGTTCGCCAAAGCCCCTGTGCCGCAACCAAATTCACAAATACTTTGCGCCTTTAGATCAATTTGCTTGAGTACATCAGGATTGACATTGCCAAAATAACGGTCGTTTTTTTTCATTTAGATTGATTGGTTTTGATTAAGCCGACTTTGTGCATCCACACCGCTAATCGCAGCATGCGGGGCAAGGGTAATTGCAAGGATTGTCCCCACTGTGCAATCGTCATACCTGACTCAGATTGCTGCGGTAATAATTGCCAAGCTTTTTCTACCACATCTGTACCAGGTAACCAATTAGCTGAAAAGTGCCACATCCCTAATTGCCGAGCCAAGGCGGGTGATAAATAGCCTTGGTTGATTTGGGCCTCATGATTATCCTGCCAGATCAAAGTATCGCCATTGATGACATCACTCGGGTAGTGCTGAAACATATTGATAGGATTAGGCATACCAGGATTAATCAAGGGCGAAATATGATTAAAACCACCGACAGTTTTAGCCGATTGATTGCGATAATCTGCCAGCTTATCCGCTTGCAAACTCCAAAGCGCTTGATACTGTTTAATCACAATCGCCCAATCGTAGACGGTTGCCACTCGCTCCCGACCTTGTTGCCCCATACGTTGCCGTAAATCTGGATCACAAACTAACGCCACCAACGCCTTAGTACACTGTTCAATATCGACAGAAACCAGCATATGGGTATGAGCTATATATAAATCGTAATTAATACGTTCATCTTCATAACAATGAATAACATCTTGAGCACAAACTGGATCTTGAGGGAAATGGGTTTTAATTAAAAAGCCCTCAACACCATCACGCACCGTTTCACGATAGCCATCCCAATCACTGACCACGACTGGCAAACCGGCAGCCATAGCTTCTAAAGGGGTTAAGCCAAAGGTTTCTTGAATGTTATCGGACAGCGATACAAAAATATCCGCTACCGCATAAGCTCGCTGGGTAACCCCCGCTTGCCGCCCATCAATTCGTATGACCGAAATGCCTGCCGCACGCGCCACCTCATCAAAACTGGCTCTGACCGCATCATTAGCAAACCAACCACATTCTAAAATTTTGATGGTTTTACCCGATTGAGCCATGGCTCTAGCTGCGGCTAAATACATAGCAATCGGATTGGCTTTGGCATGTAAACTTAAGCGTCCGACAAATAAAATCACAATATCGTCAGGCTCAAAGCCCCATTGTGCTCTGCCGATTGGGCGTTCAAGTGTATCAACTTGAAAATCTTTAGCATGAATGCCCAAAGGAATAATCGGAGTCATTGGTAATTCCGGCTGTAAATCGGCTTTCAAGCGCCAGCGCAGATAATCTAATTCCGCATCCCAGATTTTTTCGACCGCAGTCAAAACGCTTTGTGAGGTACAAATTAAGGCATCACAAGCTGAAAATGGCCCCGTCACATAAGCCGCCAGTTGCTTCATCACATTGTCGGAACTAATCGTATGAGTCACGCCGCATAAGGCGAAATCGGTCATGCTTTTTCGCGAGCGCTGCCAACCCAAGGCATTCGACAGCGGCGCTGGATAATAGAGGACTTCTAAATCTTGCCAAGCAGCTGGTTGATTCGCTGGATAAGCCACCGAAGGATGATGCCAACCCATACTTTTTAGATGTGTGGCAACTGACTGAGTATCATTGGCGCTAGGACTTACAATTTTAAGCGCTTGCATCGGCTGGTCGATATAAGCATTAACCAGTGCCCGTAAAAACCCATTACCAGCAGATTGTCGCCCCATCAAGCGCTGAGCTTGCATATTGACCGCGTCATCAGCCATAAATAAAGCTGGGGCGATTTGTTGATAACGATTTTCTTGTTGTTTCATTTCAATAACCTAACGACTGATTCACGCATTGACATAGATTGAATGCCATTTACCAATATAGCTGCCAAAT
>CAIZCB010000360.1 GCA_903931355.1 uncultured Pseudomonadota bacterium | reverse complement strand
TAGTTTTTATCAGCCTGCGTTTGTTGTTGCTCAAGACTACGCTCTAATTCAGGGGCGATAAAATCATGGGCAGTATATTGTTGCTCGACTTTCGGCAAGTCTTGCATCACCACCTGCCCCAAACCAATTAGGAATTGAGAAAATAAAATCGCCACTAACCACAAGCCGCGGTTAAACCATTTTTCGGACAAACGTAGGGATTTACTCATCGGATTTATTGCTTAGTTTTGTGGAAGTGTTGCAGTCATACCGTATTGATTTTCGCCCGGCTCACTGGCTTTTATAGACCAAAACAGCAATACAAGCGTACCTAATAAAGGAATAAGATGAAGCAATAACCACCAACCGCTACGACCAATATCATGCAATCTTCTAATATTAACTGCAAAGCTGGGAATAAATACCGCTAAGGAATAGATAGTACTTAATAGCCCAATTCCATAATCTGGATTAAAAGTGCCGGTTATGGTATCAATTATTGATAATAAACTGCTAACAATAATGCTAATCAGAAAAAACCACCAATATTCACTGCGACTTGCTCTACCATCAAAATCAGCATATTTTCTAAATACTTCAAAATACCAGTTCATAAATAACCCCTATTAAAATTTAGGTTTGAAAAACTGGGATTTTAATATAAAGACCAAAAACGAATGTTTAAATGATGTTAAATCTAACAAAAACAATCACTTGCCCTTGATAAAACCAAGAAAAAAGGAGAATTAGGCAAACTTGCATTGCAAAAAGATGCTGACGGGATCCAGTCCCGTCAGATTTAAGAGGCTAAATTAATTAAATCACCCGCGAAAACTGTTGTTGTTTCAAAGCTAAATATTTATCAAACACCATACAAATATTTCTAATCAACAATCGACCAGCGGCTTCGACTTGAATGCCGTTTTGATCTAACCGTAATAAACCATCATTTTGCATCATCGCTAAATTTTCTAATTCAGGCGCGAAATAGTCAGCAAAATTGATATTAAATTCAGTTTCAATCGTTTTAAAACTCAACTCAAAATGGCAGATTAAATAGGTAATCACCGCGCGGCGTAGTTTGTCATCTTCATCTAAGGCAACGCCACGAAAAACCGGTAATTTGCCATCCGCAATCGCTTGATTGTATTCATCCAGTTCTTTGTAATTCTGCACATAAGCATCGCCTACCCGACCGATAGAGGTCACGCCCATGCCGACTAAATCGCAGTCTGAATGAGTCGAATAGCCTTGGAAATTGCGATACAACTTGCCTTCCCGTTGAGCAATCGCCAGCTCATCATCAGGTTTAGCGAAGTGATCCATACCAATGTAAACATAACCGGCATCAGTCAGTTTTTTACCGACCATTTGCAGAATTTCCAAGCGCAAAGCGGGAGTTGGCATATCGGCTTCGTTGATTTGGCGCTGGGTTTTAAACTTGCTCGGCATGTGCGCATAGTTAAAAATCGAGAACCGATCTGGTGAATATTCCAATACTTGATCCAGCGTGCTGGCGAAGGTTTGTTCGGTTTGCAGTGGCAAGCCGTAGATTAAATCGACATTGGTGGAGCGGAAACCTTGTTTTCTGGCTGCTTCCAATACCGCAAAGGTTTGTTGTTTGCTTTGCAGACGATTGACGGCTTTTTGCACGGCCGGATCAAAATCTTGCAAGCCTAAGCTGATGCGGTTGAAGCCTAATTGACGCAATTGGGCAATGGTTTGATCGTTGGTTTCACGCGGGTCAACTTCAATCGAGTATTCGCCTTGGTCGTCATCACGCAAACTGAAATGCTGACGGGTAGCGTCCATCAAGCGCTTCATTTGTTCAAAGTTTAAAAAGGTTGGCGTCCCGCCGCCCCAGTGCAATTGATTAACGACCCGATTTTTGTCGAACAAATCACCTTGCATGGCAATTTCACTGACCAAGCTGTCCAAATACGGCACCGCATGAGCGCGGTTTTTGGTGATGATTTTGTTGCAAGCGCAGTAAAAACAAACCGTGTCACAAAATGGAATATGGAAATACAACGACAACGGCCCGCCAACGGCATTGGATTTGGCAATTTGTTGGCGGTATTCAGCGTCGCCAAAGCCTTCGTGCAATTCCAGCGCAGTTGGGTAGGAGGTGTAACGTGGGCCTGATTTGTTGTAACGGTTAATCAGGTCTAAATCGAATTTGATTGACTGATCCATTAGTCTACTGCTTGGTTAATTAAAATGCTGACTGGTTGGCTTATCGGCAAACTGATCTCGGTGCTGCCGATTAAATCACCCTTTTGGGTTGAGGCGTCGCCGGTTTTTGAAATTCGGGCAATGATTTTTAGCTGTTTAAAATCGGCCAAATGCAGATTCGGCTGCATCGCCATGCTGTCATTTAACTTGATGCTTAATGGCAAATCGCTGACTTGTTTACGAACAATCGCCAGCGGCATTTTCGGGCCAGTGACCGCTTGAGCGTAGACAAACAAGGTCTGATTAGCTTGGACTTTGAGGGTGGCATCCAGTATCACTTTGACCGCAATTTCGGTTTTCGGGGTATTGGCTTGTGCGGTAGCTTCGGCAATCATCGCTTGCACTTGGCTTAAACCTTCGGCATCTGCCGGTAATTGGCTGGCGAGTTTTTGCCAATAGCTCAGGGCTTGCTGAAAATCCCCTACTTCCATTTTCGCCATTCCCGCTAACCATAAAGCTTCGTTATTATCGGGCGCAAGCACTAGGGCTTTTTCGATTAACAACGCTGGCTCACCGGTTAATTGACCATCACGACTCATCGCTAGGTTGTCGGCATAATTTAAGATGACTTCCAAATTATCGGGTTGTAGCTGATACAACTTGGCAAATACTTGAGAAGCTTTTGGGTAATCTTGCAGAAACACATAGGATTTGCCCAGCATTAACCAGCCTTGTAAATCACTGGGATTTTGTTGCAGATGGGCGATTAAGCTAGGAATTTTGTCGTGAATTTCGGTGGCGTTTTGCTGCAACTGGGCTTTTTCTAAGGCCAATGTGTCACCCAAATTTAAATACAACGGCACACTCAAAGCGGGAACAAATAGCAATAACAGCCAAACAACCCAACGGCCTTTGGTTTGTGATGCTGGCGTTTCAGTCGCGCTGCTTAAATCGTCATTCAGAGTTTGCTGCAATTCCAAATAATATTGGTCGTATTGCGATTGGCTAATGTCAGCATCGACTAATTGCTGTTTCAATTCAGCCAAGCGTTGGCGGGCAATGGCAATATTGTCTTGCGAATGGCTGACGCTTAACGCGGGTTTTTGTCGCAAAATCGGCACGATCAACAAGCCTAAAGCCAATAAAACCAGTGCCGCGATGATTAACCAAAACAGGATATTCACGGTTGTTTACCTTCATCTAAAATCTTATCCAACTGGCTTTTTTGTTCACTGGTTAATCCAGTTTCCGTGCTCGGTTTTTTTCGGGCAAATAGCAAAACCGCGATTAAACCCATCAATAAAAACAGCGCTGGCCCTAGCCATAATAAGCCGGTTTTGAGAGTAAAATTCGGGTTGTACAAAACAAAATCGCCAT
>CAIZCB010000359.1 GCA_903931355.1 uncultured Pseudomonadota bacterium | reverse complement strand
TCTTGCCGCTACCACAAGCACAAGGCGCATTTTTACCCGTATTGGTGTCAACACCGACTTTATTCACCGCTTTCACTACGCCGTCCAAATATTGCCAGCGTTGGCCGTTTTTCACAAAGCGGCTGATTTCGTGCATGAAATAATCAACCCCGTCTTGCTGGTAAAAAGCTTTAAATTCCACCACGCCTTTGCTGTCAGTCGCGCTGCCTTTTTTTGTGCTGATAATGCTTAAACTTTGCCACTCGGCGGTTTCTTTAGAAAAATCAATATTGGCGGGGCGTTTGCTGCTGTCCCAGCTGGCGATTAAATAATCAGCATTACGCATCGCATAAGCCGTAAACCGCGAACGCATTAAATCGGCAGCGGTTTTCGGTAATTGTTCACCGTCGTGATAAACACCGCAGCAAGCTTGATAAGTTAAGCCGGAACCACACAGGCAGGCTTGGGATGAGTTAATTAATGTTGTCATGGCGGCGATTTTACCCAAATTCGGTATCATGCAGCACTTTCAATTCAACATCAGGCAAGGCGGTCAGGGATGCGAGTCAGTTTAAATAGCCAAATTTTTCTAGGCGCGTTAGTCGGGGTGGGATTAGGTTTGTCATTCGAGCACATCGGCGTCGAAACCCCAGCGATTAAACAAGCGATTGAAGTCTGCCATTTGCTCGGCACTTTATTCATCGATTTATTGAAAATGGTTTTGGTGCCATTGGTGTTTACCTCGATTGCGGTTGGGGTGGCGAATTTGCGCTTACACAGCCAATTGCATCGGGTTTGGCTATTTACCTTGGGCTTCTTCGTGTTGTCGATGGCGTTGGCGATTGCTTTGGGATTAAGCGCCGCCAACCTGTTTGAACCCGGCAAAGGCTTGAGTCTGGATTTATTTCACAACGCCAGCCAAAACTTTGCCGCTAAACAAATGAGTTTTGCCGAATTTGCCGCCAGTTTTTTACACAGCTTATTCGTCAACCCGTTCAAAGCCCTAGCCGAAGCTAATGTGTTGGCAATTGTGGTGTTTGCCTTGTTTTTGGGCGTTGCTTTGGTGGTCGGCGGCGAGCGGTACCGAAACATTTTGCAACTGATGCAAGAGGGCTTGGAGTTGATGCTGCGCTTAGTGGGCTGGATTATGCATTTAGCGCCGCTGGGGATTATGGCTTTGTTAGCGCAATTACTCGCCACCCAAAATCCAGAATTGCTGTCCAGCTTAGCCAAATTTGTCATTGTGGTCATCGTCACCACCTTGTTACACGGTTTCGTGGTGTTGCCGTTGTTACTGTTTGCCGTCACCCGCATCTCGCCATTACGCTTTTTCCGTGGCAGCCGCGAAGCCTTATTAACCGCCTTTGCCACTAGCTCCAGTTCAGCTACCTTGCCGGTCACTTTGCGCTGTGTAGAACAGCATTTGCATGTTAAACCCAGCATCGCCGGTTTCGTCGTGCCATTAGGTGCCACCGTCAACATGGACGGCACCGCGCTTTATGAAGCTGCCGCTGCCTTGTTTGTCGCTAATCTGGCTGGCATAGAACTGGATTTCGCCCAGCAACTCATCGTTTGTTTCACCACCATGATCGCAGCGATTGGCGCACCGGGGATTCCTAGCGCGGGCATGGTAACGATGGTGATGGTCTTGCAATCGGTTGGTTTGCCAGCGGAAGCGGTGGCGATTTTGCTGCCGATTGATCGGTTGTTGGATACGGTCAGGACGATGGTGAATGTTGAAGGGGATATGATTGGGAGTTTGGTGGTGCAGGAGATGGTGGGGGAGTGAGTTGAAAATGGTTCACGTTATTTATCACACCCTACGAGCTAAAAATATATTTTTAATAACTTTTAAAAAGGATGTGAAATGGATTTAATTGATTTAACTGATTTTCCAGATTATTACAAAAAATATTCTTGGAATAAAAAGCATAAGTTGTTTGGTTACCCTGAAGACAAATATCCGACCTTTGAATGGATAAGTTCACTTGAGCATAGATTTTCTTGGTTGTGCTCTAATTATAAGAAAGAAAATACTGCTTCTAAATATCTAATACAAGAGATGATTGAGTGGGGAGGTAGTCAAAATGGAGTGTTGCAAAAATTCAATGACGAATCTGGAGAAGCAAATCTCTATGAATTAATTTGCAAAGTTGTTGAAAATATTGATGATGCTGAAAATGCGATTAATAGCGCATTAGAAATCCCAGGTTTTGGATTGACATATTCATCTAAACTATTACGTTTTATGAAGCCAGAGAAATATGGAGCTTTGGATAGTAGGCTTCGTGAGGCTTTAATTGAAAATATAGGGAAGATAAATGACGGAAAAAATAAAAGTATGGTTGTAGGGTATTTGAAATTTTTAAAATTATTAGAAGATTTCAGGAATGAGTTAAAAAATTCAGGAGTAAAAAAGCCTGAATGTCAATTATCTAAGAGTCAAGACTGGAATGCTGCTCAAATTGAAATGGCTCTTTTTTGCTGGGCTGAACAGTCCAATGTATTAAAAAGGAAGAGAAAAAGTGAAGAAAATCCTACTAAAAAACAAACTAA
This sequence comes from uncultured Pseudomonadota bacterium, assembly GCA_903931355.1. GTDB lineage: Bacteria > Pseudomonadota > Gammaproteobacteria > Methylococcales > Methylomonadaceae > Methylomonas. The sequence goes on along the minus strand of CAIZCB010000359.1, from coordinate 698 downwards.
AATGGATAGGGCGAGGATTGTTTATCAAAAAACGAAAACAAAAAATTGTGGTCGTAAAGATATTATCGAATCCTTTATATCGGAAGTTGGTATGAGTAATGGTCAAGCATCGACGTATTACCAAAAAATAAAAAATGAATAATTTTGGAGACCATGTCATCAGTTCTGTTGGGTTCGGCGTCAGCCGTAACTCAACACGTTGGCCTTCGATTGTTGGGTTGGCTCTATCGAGCGAACCCAACCTACGCTTGCACCCTACGAGCTTCGTCAAAGGCGGCATCGAAATCTGGCGCAAATTGACCAAAACCACAATCAAGCCGCCGAGTGCTCGCGCAACCATTCTTTCAACGCTTCATCCATGCGCGTTTGCCAGCCTTTTCCCGTGGCGCGAAAAGCATCTATCACTTCTGGGCTGTATCGTAGGGTGACAGCAACTTTAGTCGGTGCTTTCTGCTTGCCACGTCCGCGCAATACAGTTTGTAAATCGTCTGGCAGAGAAGAAAATGGCTTGAAGCGTTTAAAATCAACGTCTGTGAGTTCGCGGACTTCGCCATCTTCGTTAATCAATGGTAATCGGTTTTCCATATTTACGAGCCTCTCTCGTGTTGGCTTTGCGAAAACTAATCACACGAATACCGTTGGTGATAAACACAAAGCACAAAATGTGTAATCTTCCATCAAGGTAACCAGCTGCGACT
>CAIZCB010000358.1 GCA_903931355.1 uncultured Pseudomonadota bacterium | reverse complement strand
TGATTGAAGTACCGGTAATGATAGGCTTGGTGAATGTGGCGTTTTGGTTTAAAAAGTATTTTGACTAATGCTGTTTTGGGGTTCAATCGCTAACAATTGAACCCCAAACCTTCACTTAATGAATATGCACTTCGCGAGTCTTCGATTTATCGGTGTCGTTGCGGGTTAAGGTGTAATCGTCTTTGTTACGAGTTGGCACCGTGCCATCGCTGTTAAGTAACACCAACGCGGCTTGATCTTCGATTTTGAACTGACGCTTAGGGCCATTGTTATTTGGCGTTAATGAGACAATTTTGGTTTTCTCATCCCATACGTATTTACCTTTTTCGAAATACTCACGGCTAGATGATTTAGCGTACTGACTAACGATCAGATAATTGTTCTTCTGTTTTAATGACATAGTCATTTTCAAACCATCACAATCTTTTTCGTCACATGGCAAGTAACCATAGAAAACCCCACGATAACCTAAAGTTGGATCGGCGTTTTCAGTGTGATTAGCGTGCTCAGCATGATCGCCCATCTCGCCACGACGGATTAACTCACGCGCTTTAAGCGCTTTTTCTTGAAGCTGCATATCAGATTCGGCCCAAGCAGAGCCAAATGTTGAGAGTAAAGCGCCGAAACAAATCAACGTCACATTTTTTTTAATTTTTTTGTTTAATGTTTTCATATTGGATTTTGTGTTTCTGTTCGTAAAATAATCGTTTAAAAGCGTTGCCTACAGGTTACCAAGATAATTGCCGAGATCAAATCAATTATCTAATTAAACTTTGTTTACCCAATTTCATATCATCTATGCCAAGCAAATTAATTCAGCGTACGATTAGATTACTAACGATTATTAGCGTTTGTTGTGGTCTATCAGCCTGTCAACAGCAATCACAACCAAAATCAACACAAACTATCACTCACGATGCTTATATCTGGCAACATCAATGGACACCGGCATTAAAATCAGCCTTAATCACTGCAACACCGTGGATTAACAGTTGGCATGTTTTAGGTGCAGAACTTAAGCAACAAGGACAATTAACGGTTATTAACATTGATTTTGCAGCCTTAGCACAATCACAAAAACCGCTGACGCTGGTAATTCGTATCGATGGACAATTGTCTAACTGGACACCTGAAACCGTGATTAACACCAGCCTCGATACTCTAAATCACTGGCGTAATGCTGGTTTATTAGTAAACGGTTTAGAAATTGACTACGACTGCCCAACCAGTAAGCTGAACGACTATACAAATTTTTTAAGCCAGTTACAACAACGGTTAGAAGGACAATCTGTAAAACTATTAATCACTACTTTACCGACTTGGCTGACATCTAAATCCTCGCTAAGCCACTTACTAAGCCAAGTCGATGAAGCGGTTTTACAAGTTCATTCGGTATCTAATCCCCAGCAAGGCTTGTTTGCACCTCAATTAGCAGCCGCTTGGATTAAGGAATTTTCGTTAATTAGTCCAGTCCCCTTTAAAGTTGCATTGGCTAACTATGGGTCGCGGATTGCTTGGGATAAAGATGGCCAAATACTGGCGGTGGAAAGCGAAGAAAGTAAAGGTTTAATCAGTCAACACACCCACGAACTATCAATTGCACCTGCCACCGTCGCTGAGTTACTAGATAATTGGCGTTTACAGCCACCGATCAATATGAATGGTGTGATCTGGTTCCGATTACCGACTAGCGACGATAAACGCGCTTGGAGTTTAAGCACTTGGAAAGCCGTAATTAACGGTGAGCCACTGACATCTCACATCAGTGCTAAGGCTGTTAGTATCGATAACAAAGGCTTGTATAATATTATTTTGAGCAATGATGGCGAAATCGACAGCCAAGCGCCCCAGCATATCGATGTCATCAGCCATCAGGCTTGTATTGCTGCTGACGCACTTAATCAATACCAAATGCAACGCTCAAAACAGCTAATTCAATATTTTTTACTACAACCAAGCAACTTGCGCGCTCATCATCAAAGCCTGATAGGCTGGGTACGCTGCCCTACAGAAGAGATTGAAATCCATGTGCATTAATAAAGCTATTAAAGTCACTACAGCGCTTGGTCTGTTGTTATTAATCCCAGCCAACGGCATCAGTTGCGGCCCTGATTTTCCGGCCATTTTAACGAATCACCGCCATGCTGCGCTGACTGAAACACCACCAGCTTTATTCGCACAACAAATCAGAAAATTAGCACCAAAACCACAAAATGCCTTTAAAGCAGTAGAAACTGCAACTTATGAATATCAAGCAAGCAATCCCCGAGAAGCGATTGAACAACAAGGTTTAAGCCCAGAATTAGCCGCTCAAATCAAGGAAATGCGTAAGCAAACCGATGGCGATAAAGCTTACGCAATCGGCAAAGACTTACCAGAAGAGATTAGGCTCTATACCGCAGCAGCCGTTGATTTCAAGCAAGCAGCGGCAGACGAAAAATTAGAACAAGCCAAACAACGCTTTAGCGCAATTTTGAACCTAAAAAACAATCAAAATCGTGCCGTATGGGCGGCATATATGCTGGGCAAAATTGCTTATTATCAAAATCAGGCTCAGCAAGTTAGTCAGTTTTATCAAACCACTCGGCAATTAGTGATATCAGGCTATCCCGACCCATTAGGCTTGGCGGTTGCAAGTTTTGGAGAACAAGCGCGTTTTCATGTGGAATCTGACGAGCTGATACCGGCTATCGAGCTGTATTTACAACAACTCTCATACGACTCCAAATCAGCTGAAGACTCGTTACGCATTATTGCCAATCAAATAATCGATCAACCGACCTTATTAACTCAGGCGCTCGCCAATCCACTCGGTCAGCGTTTACTGTTTGCTCATCTCTATACAAAAGATATTGCTATTCCATTTACCTCGTTGATCAGCAGCGAATCTGAAATTAATAATCAACATCTAGCTATTGACATCAGTGATCCACAAAATAAAGACAGCTTTTCATCATCTAATTCCGAACTATTGCTCTGGCAAAAAATCATCACCAGCATTGAAGACCAAGGTATCGATAATATCGCTGGAACCGATTGGTTAGCCGCTGCCGCTTACAATAAAGGCCAATTTAATCTGGCTCAACGCTTAGTTAAAGTATCGCAAAGCCCTCTAAGCTTCTGGATAAAAGCCAAATTAGCGCTACGCGATGGTGATCAAACCAGCGCATTAAATGCTTACGCTGAAGCGGTAAAAGCCTTTCCTGTCGAAAACCAACAAGCTTCAAATAGTTTTTTAGCTGAAGTTCAAATTTATGACAGCGCCTTAATCCGCTATCGAATTAATACTGAGCGCGGCATTTTAAAATTGGCACGTTCTGAATATATGGAAGCACTTAGTTATCTTTATGCTGGTGCTAATTTGTTTTGGACAGATGCGGCTTATGTTGCTGAAAACGTGCTTACAATCGATGAATTAAAAAGTTTTGTTGATCAAAATGTTAACACTGGGAAATCGGCAATTCGAGATCTGCTCGCCAGACGATTAATGCGAGCAGGCCGCTATGATGAAGCATTGGCGTATTTTGATAATCAAGACTTTAAAAACTTGGCTAAAACTTACCGCGACAACCTGCAAAAAACCAAGGACTGGTGGCGTAGCGATACCAACAAGGCACAAGCCTTGTATGAGGCTGCAACAATCGCACGCTTCAACGGCATGGAATTAATGGGATATGAACTCGATCCCGATTACAGTGTTTTTGAGGGTAATTACAGTGGATGGTATTCAAATGACAACGTAGCAGACCAATCTAACAATATGATCAGCGCTGATGAACAGCAACGCATTAAAACCCATCAAGCCAATCCCAATATGCGTTTTCATTATCGATTAATCGCCAGTAATTTAGCGGTTAAAGCCGCCGATTTATTACCGCATTCATCACAAGCCTTTGCCGCAGTTTTATGCGATGCCACCAAATGGCTATTGGTTAGAGAACCAAACTATGCCGCCCCCATTTATCAGCGTTACTTACAACAAGGCCCTTATGTCAGTTGGGGCGCAAAATTTGGTCAAGAATGCCCTGCTCCCAATTTTGCTGATGCCGAAAAAAGACACTGGCTTGAACGATTTTCAGCTATTAATCAACCTATTTATCGTTACAGCGCGGCATTATTTTTACTGTTCAGCTTGTTAATTTTAATGTTACGCAAACATCTAGTAGCAAAATAAAGTGGGCATTTTTGTCATTATTCAAAAGCCAGCTTTGTTTTATACTGGCTTAAATTTTGCTTTCTCAACAAGGACAATTGCTAAAGGACTATGATAATTCAATCGTCTCGCTACACCCTAACCCCATTTATCTTGTTAATCGCCCTGACAACAGCCTGCAATAAATCAGAACCCCCAAAAGACCAAGCAACCACCACTCGCCCGACATTAAGCGTGACGGTGATAGAGCCAGAATTACGCAAGCTGCCGCAAACCCTATCAGCCAACGGCTCGATTATGGCTTGGCAAGAGGCGATTATCGGTGCTGAAGTGAGTGGTTTACGGTTAGCGGCAGTGAATGCACAAGTCGGTGACAAGGTTCACAAAGGCCAAGTTTTAGCATTATTTGCCGATGACAGCGTTCAAGCCGAAGTGGCACAAAGCCGTGCTTTATTAGCCGAAGCCCAAGCCGCACATGCCGATGCCAGCTTAAACGCCGACCGCGCTCGCAAAATTTCCAGTTCCATTGCCCTTAGCGCCCAACAAGTTGGCCAATATCTCACCAGCGAAAAAACTGCTGAGGCGCGTGTTGCTTCTGCAAAAGCAGCTTTAGACGCGCAATTGGTACGCTTGCATCACACCAAAGTGCTGGCAAGTGATGACGGAGTTATCTCCAGTCGAAGCGCGACTTTAGGCGCGGTTGCTGCACCGGGCCAGGAATTGTTTCGTTTGATTCGCCAAAATCGTTTGGAATGGCGTGGCGAAGTCACTGCCTCGGAAATCAGTCAGTTAAAAACCGACCTCTCTGTTTCAGTGACCGTGCCGGATGTTGGCACGGTGATCGGCAAAGTCCGTGCTTTAGCGCCGAGTCTGGATTTTCAGAGCCGCAACGGTTTGGTGTATGTCGATTTACCGAATGCCGCCGAGCAAAGTTTAAGAGCTGGGATGTTTGCGCGGGGTGAATTTGAATTAAGCAGTAGCAATGCCTTAACAGTGCCGCAAGAAGCCTTGTCACTGCGCGAAGGTTTTAGTTATGTGTTTCGTTTGTCTGAGCAAAATGGCGATTTGGCAAAAGCCAACCAAATCAAAGTGCAATTAGGGCGGCGACAGGATAACCGGATAGAAATCATCAGCGGCATTAATAGCGGTGATCGTTTGGTTGCCAGCGGCGCAGCATTTTTAGCCGATGGCGACAGCGTTAAGGTGGTTGCGCCATGAATGTTTCCGCTTGGTGTATTCGCAATCCAATTCCGGCCGTGATGCTGTTTGTGATGTTGAGTTTTGCCGGTTTGTTGAGTTTTCAATCAATGAAAATTCAAAACTTCCCCGACCTTGATTTACCGACAGTCACCGTCACCGCCAGCTTACCGGGCGCTTCGCCATCGCAATTAGAAACCGATGTCGCCCGTAAAATCGAAAACTCGATTGCCACTTTGCAAGGTTTAAAACACATCACTAGCAAAGTCCAAGACGGTAGCGTCAACATTACCGCTGAATTTCGTTTGGAAAAACCAGTGCAAGAAGCGGTGGATGACGTTCGTTCCGCAGTATCAAAAGTCCGCGCTGATTTACCCAGTGATTTGCGCGATCCGGTGGTGGGCAAATTAGATGTCGCCGGCTCGCCGATTTTAGCGTTTACCGTCGCCTCATCGCAACGCGACACCGAAGCTTTGTCTTGGTTTGTCGAAGATACGATTACCAAACGCTTACTCAGTGTGCGCGGTGTTGGCGCGGTGAATCGAGTCGGTGGCGTCAGTCGCGAAGTGTCGATTGCCCTTGATCCGGTTAAATTGCAAGCCTTGGGAATCAGTGCTGCCAGTATTTCCCGCCAACTACGCCAAGTGCAACAAGAAAGCGCGGGCGGCAGAACCGATTTAGGCAGCGGTGAGCAACCGGTTCGCACTTTAGGCAATGTCCGTTCAGTTGATGAATTAAAGCCAATACAACTGGCTTTAGCCGATGGTCGCAAAATTCGCTTGGAACAAATCGCCAGCATTACTGACAGCGTTGCAGAGCCACGCAGTTTAGCGATGTTGAACGGCAAGCCGGTGGTTGGTTTTGAAGTTACTCGTAGTCGCGGATCAAGTGAATTGGAAGTCGGCGAAGGCGTGAAAAAAGCCTTGGCAGAGATTCGCGCCAACAATCGCGATATTGAGATGACCGAAGCATTTGACTTCGTTACCGTGGTTTCTGAAGAATTTCATGGCTCGATGACCATGCTTTACGAAGGCGGCTTGTTGGCGGTTTTAGTGGTTTGGTTGTTTTTGCGGGATTGGCGAGCGACTTTTATTTCCGCAGTAGCTTTGCCTTTGTCGGTGATTCCGGCGTTTATTGGCATGCAATATTTAGGCTTTTCGCTGAATGTTGTCACCTTGCTGGCTTTGTCGTTAGTGATTGGGATTTTGGTTGACGATGCGATTGTCGAAGTCGAAAACATTGTCCGCCATCAACAAATGGGCAAATCAGCCTATCAATCAGCGATGGAAGCATCGGATGAAATTGGCCTTGCTGTGGTTGCTACCACTTTCTCATTAGTGGCGGTGTTTTTACCGACAGCGTTTATGAGCGGTATCGCTGGACGATTTTTTAAACAATTTGGCTGGACGGCGGCGTTTGCGATTATGGCCTCGCTAGTAGTGGCGCGGATGTTAACGCCAATGATGTCGGCTTATTTGTTGAAAAATAATCATCATCAAGCGCCAGCTCAAGGCCGTTTAATGAGGGTTTATATGCAAATGGCGGCTTGGTGTTTAAAACATCGAAAAACCACCATGCTAGGTGCTGGGGCGTTTTTTGTTGGTTCTATTTTATTGATTCCCTTGTTACCGACTGGCTTTATTCCACCCGATGACAACCCGCAAACTCAAGTATTTGTCGAACTGCCGCCCGGCTCAAGCTTGGCGCAAACCCAAGCCTCGGCAGAAGCAGCGCGACAGTTAGTCAAAGCGGTGCCTTATGTCAACAGCATTTACACCACCATTGGCGCTGGCACAGCGGGTAGCGATCCGATGAGCGCCAATAAATCTGGTAATGGCGAAGTGCGGAAAGCCACCTTAACGGTGTTATTAGCCAATCGCCAAGACCGTCCAATCCGTAAACAAGTGATTGAACAAGACATCCGCCACGCCTTGCAAAATTTGCCCGGGGTTCGCACCAAAGTCGGCTTAGCCGCATCAGGAGAAAAATATGTCTTAGTGCTGAGTGGCGATGACCCACAAGCCTTGAATACTGCCGCGCGTAATGTTGAGCGTGATTTAAGAACCATTCCTGGCTTGGGTAATATTGCCTCCAGCGCGGCTTTGGTGAGACCAGAAATCGCGGTTCATCCTGATTTTGCCCGTGCTGCTGATTTAGGTGTCACCAGTGCGGCGATTGCCGAAACCTTAAGAATTGCGACTTTGGGTGATTACGATATGTCTTTGCCTAAGCTAAATTTAGCACAGCGGCAGATTCCAATCGTCGTCAAACTAGCCACCGCAGGGCGGCAGGATTTAAGCGTACTAGAGCGTTTATCGATTCCGACCAGCAATCTCAATGCTGGGGCAGTGATACTAAGCCAAGTAGCGAAACTGGAATTATCCAGCGGCCCAGCGGTGATTGATCGTTATGACCGCTCGCGAAATATCAATTTTGAAATTGAGTTATCAGGACTGCCTTTGGGTGATGTCACTAACGCAGTGCAAGCCTTGCCTAGCATCCAAAACTTGCCAGCAGGTGTGAAACAAATCAGCGTTGGCGATGCCGAAATGATGGGCGAATTGTTTACCAGTTTTGGCGTGGCGATGTTGACTGGTGTGTTGTGTATTTTTATCGTGCTGATTTTGTTGTTTAAAGACTTTTTGCAACCGATCACCATTCTAGCCGCCCTGCCCTTATCGTTTGGCGGTGGCTTTGTGGCTTTATTACTGGCGGGGAAAAGTTTTTCGATGCCGTCGTTAATCGGTTTGATTATGTTGATGGGTATTGCTACCAAAAACTCGATTTTGTTGGTTGAATACGCCATCGTCGCTCGTCGTGATCATGGATTATCGCGGACTGAAGCTTTACTAGATGCTTGTTTGAAACGTGCTAGGCCGATTGTGATGACGACCATTGCGATGGGTGCTGGGATGCTGCCAATCGCTTTGAGCTTGGGAGAAGCTGATGCCTCGTTCCGCAGCCCGATGGCGATTGCTGTATTGGGTGGATTAGTGACTTCAACGCTTTTAAGCTTACTGGTAATTCCAGTGGCTTATTGTTATTTGGATGATTTGAAAAATTGGGTCATGGAAATTAAGTCAAAATTAGCTTAATTGATAGAAAAGATTCGTGGAAAGCAGCATTACTTTCCACGAAAACCTTAACCGCTCTATACAACCTTTGCCAAACAAGCTTATTAATTTTCTAAAATTTCTTGATTAATATTTGCTGTTCCAGATAAAAAACCGTTAATCTGATTATCAATTTTATCTAAACCTTCGGTCAAATACTCAGCATCAATGATGCGTCCATTGGTTTTTAAAATCCCTGCCGAATATTCGTAATTAGCTTTCAAACCTT
>CAIZCB010000357.1 GCA_903931355.1 uncultured Pseudomonadota bacterium | reverse complement strand
AATTCCTGATCCACTTCCATCACCTCTAGGTAAATTTGGCTAAATATTCAGACACTAGAAAAAAGGAGCCAAACACTAAAATTAAATCGCCCGCTTGGGCTTTATTTTGCGCGGCTTTAAATGCGGCGGCACAATCACTGTAACCGCTGAATACGTTAGTTATGTCTTGCTGTTGAAAATAATTGATTAATAATTCTTGGCTGGCTGCACGAGGGTTAGTTAATGGCGCTAAGTACCAGTCTGCGACATAAGGCTTGATCATCGTAATCACAGTTGCAATATCTTTATCTTTCATCATTGCAAAAACCGCGTGAATTTTGACCGTTGAAAAATTCTCTTGCAAATGCTCAATTAAAGTTTGTATGGCTTGCGGGTTGTGGCCAACATCTAATAATACCGACGGTGATCCCGAGATAAATTGAAAACGACCTTTTAATTGGGCATTTTGCAAACCTTGGGCTATTGATTGCAAAGAAACAGGTAGCACAGATTGCAACTCACTGACAGCCATTAAAACAGCAGCGGCATTTCGGAATTGATGTTCGCCTTTTAAAATAGGCAACGGCAAATCACTCAAATGGCTAGTTTCGTTACGCCATTCCCAATGCTCAGAATGCTTTGTGTAAAGATAGGCTTTGCCTAATTGCAATAAATTAGCATTCTTTTCTTCGGCAACTTGAATCAAACCTGTTTGGGTTATTTGATCGCCAACAATCGCTGGTTTCCCTGAGCGAAAAATCCCGGCTTTTTCTTTAGCGATAGCTTCTAGGGTATGACCAAGCCATTCGACATGGTCGATTGCGATAGTTGTTACCAATGATACATCCGCATCAATAATATTGACCGCATCTAATCGGCCACCTAATCCGACTTCAAGCAATTGAATATCTAAATCGGCTTCTGCGAAAATATCCAAGCCAGCCAAAGTACCAAATTCAAAATAACTTAAACTGGTTTCTCCACGTAAATCATCAATACGCTCAAAAGACTGACAAATTGTATCGTCGTCAACAGGCTGCCCATTAATTCGAATTCGCTCGTTATAACGCAAGATATGCGGAGAGGTGAAAGCACCTACCCGATATCCTTGCGCTAAATAAATCGCTTCTAAATAAGCAATACAGGAACCTTTACCGTTAGTCCCCGCAACAGTTATTGTTGGAATTTTACGCCGGCCTTGATTTAACTGGTGATAAACCTTAGCGACACGCTCTAAACCCAAATCAATGGGTCTAGGATGCAATTGCTCTTGCCAGTTTAGCCAAGCTGCTAGCGATTCAAAACGCGCCATTGTGCCTTATTGTTCAGAGTCTTCTGATGAGCTTTCTAAAACAATCTCTTGCTCTTGTTGAGCAACAACAGGCTGTGCTTTTTGAAAATACGGTTTTTCTGGATGCAAAATTGACAAAATACTGGCAATTTTTTCGCGCATTTCACGACGATCAATAATCATGTCAATCGCACCGTGTTCTTGCAAAAACTCACTGCGTTGAAAGCCTTCTGGCAATTTTTCACGCACAGTTTGCTCGATAACCCGAGGGCCAGCAAAACCAATCAAGGCATTCGGCTCAGCAACATTAATGTCACCCAACATTGCCAAACTGGCAGAGACACCACCCATAGTCGGGTCGGTCATAAAGGAAATATAAGGAATACCTGCATTTGCCAGCTTAGTT
>CAIZCB010000356.1 GCA_903931355.1 uncultured Pseudomonadota bacterium | reverse complement strand
CGGCTTCTTGGGCATGTTGCACATGGAGATTGTTCAAGAGCGTTTAGAGCGTGAATACAATATCGATTTGATTACCACCGCACCGACTGTCGTGTATGAAGTTGAAACTCACGGTGGTGAAGTATTGATGGTCGATAACCCATCAAAACTACCTGATGCAGGGCTGATTACCGAAGTTCGTGAGCCGATTATTTTGGCCAATATCTTGGTGCCACAAGCTTACTTAGGTAACGTGATTACCTTGTGTATTGAAAAACGCGGTGTTCAAAAGAATATGCAATATGTCGGTGGTCAAGTGTCGTTGAATTATGAACTGCCGATGAGTGAAGTGGTTCTGGATTTCTTTGATAGATTGAAATCGGTTAGCCGCGGTTATGCCTCGTTTGATTACGAATTTTTGCGTTTCGATCCAGCACCTTTGGTCAAACTCGATGTGTTGATTAATGGCGAAAAAGTCGATGCTTTGTCGATTATTGTCCATCGCGATCAAAGCCAAAATCGTGGCCGTGATTTAGTCGAAAAAATGAAAGACCTGATTCCACGTCAAATGTACGAGGTAGCGATTCAAGCCGCGATTGGCGCGAAAGTGATTGCCCGTTCTACAGTTAAAGCGATGCGTAAAAACGTGATCGCGAAATGTTACGGTGGTGATATTACCCGTAAGAAAAAACTGTTGGAAAAACAAAAGGCCGGTAAAAAACGTATGAAACAAGTCGGCAGTATTGAGATTCCTCAAGAAGCGTTTTTAGCTGTGTTGCAAGTCGGTAAAGAGTAAGTTATGGATTACGATTTTTCATTTTTTCTAGTCATCGCCAGTTTGGTGACTGGCGTGGTTTGGGGTGGATTTTTACTCTACCTGAAATTGGTTCATAAGTCTTACCCAACCGAAAACGAACCTTTGATGGTTGAGTACGCGCGTTCGTTTTTCCCTGTGGTTTTGGTGGTTTTACTATTACGCTCGTTTTTAGCCGAGCCATTTAGAATTCCATCGGGTTCTATGATGCCGACTTTATTAATCGGTGACTTTATCTTGGTTAACAAATTCACTTACGGCGTGCGTTTGCCGGTTTTGAATACCAAAATCATTGAAATCAGCGAACCTAAGCGTGGCGATATTGTGGTGTTTCGTTATCCTAAACAACCGACTGTTGATTACATTAAACGGGTCATTGGTTTGCCAGGTGATCGCATCGCTTATTTCGACAAAAAAGTTTATGTCAACGGTCAGTTGGCGGCACAAACCTCATTAGGTCGTTACGAAGGTGTTGGTCAAGGTGCCAATATGACCGGTGCTGAGCATTTCGAAGAAAATCTGGAATCGGTCAACCATTCGATTTTGATTAACCACGGCACTATTTCGGTTGAAGATGTGTTTGTGGTGCCGCAAGGTCAATATTTTGTGATGGGCGACAATCGCGACAATAGCAACGATAGCCGTTATTGGGGCTTTGTGCCGGAAGCTAATTTAGTCGGTAAAGCCTTTTTTATCTGGATGAATTGGGATTGGCAAAACAATGGCATCGCTTTTAATCGTTTAGGCACGGTGCTGCAATAATGGAAACGCATAGGCAAACACGCCCGACAGGTGTGTTGTGATTAGAAAATCTGACATATTGGCAAAAAAACTCGGGCTTAATTTTAACCAGCCCCAGCTATTCACCACCGCATTAACTCATCGCAGTATTGGCGCTAATAATAATGAGCGTTTGGAATACCTAGGCGATTCAGTTTTAGGCTTTGTGATTGCTCACAAGCTTTATGAACTGTTTCCGACCGCTGGCGAAGGGGCTTTGAGTCGCTTGCGCGCTAGTTTGGTTAATCAAACTTCCTTGGCTGAATTGGCGAGAAAGCATAATCTGGGTGACTATTTAATTTTAGGTTCCGGTGAACTGAAAAGCGGTGGTTATCGGCGCGATTCGATTTTGTCGGATGCTTTAGAAGCGATTATCGGCGCTTTGTTATTAGACCAAGGCATCGCGGTTTGTCAGCAATGGGTTTTAGAGTTATTTGCCGATAAACTGGCCGAGCTTAAAGTCGATAATTGGACTAAAGACCCGAAAACCCGCTTGCAAGAATATATGCAAAGTCGCAGAAAAGAGTTGCCAGTTTACGAACTGATTGGCCAGACCGGTGCTGATCATGCGCAAACTTTTGAAGTGAAATGCACTATCTCTATTAATCAACTGAGCACCACCGGTGTGGGTATCTCCCGTAAACGAGCTGAGCAAGCTGCGGCAGACACGATGTTAAATCTTCTACAGAATCAAAATACATGAATTGCGGATACGTCGCTTTAATTGGTAGACCCAACGTCGGTAAATCGACATTAATGAATCATTTGTTGGGTCAAAAACTCAGCATCACCTCACGCAAACCACAAACTACCCGCCATCGGATTTTAGGGATTAAAACCACCGAAGCAGGGCAGGCGATCTTTATGGATACCCCAGGTATGCATCAAGATGAGCAGAAAGTGCTTAACCGCTATCTGAACAAAACCGCCGATAGCACCTTATTAGGTGTCAACGTCGTGGTTTGGTTGTTGGATGGTTTGTATTGGCATGATTACGACGAGAAGATTTTCAAAAAGCTGGAACAAGCTGGTTTGCCGGTGATTTTGGTGGTCAATAAAATCGACAAAATCAAAGATAAAGAAGAAATGCTGGCGTTTTTTGCTCAAGCCAAGGAAAAGTATCCG
>CAIZCB010000355.1 GCA_903931355.1 uncultured Pseudomonadota bacterium | reverse complement strand
TTAATGGAAGCACCACCATTAGCCAGAGCTTTGTACCACCATAGCGAAATAGGCGATGAAATTCCCAGTCAACTTTATACCGCGGTCGCGCAAGTCCTAGCCTATGTGTTTCAGCTGAGAGATTGGCAAAAATATGGCGGCATTGAACCGCTGATACCTGACTATATTGATATTCCCGCCGATTTTGATCCTTTATCGAACCCAGGTAATCACTGATGAATTTTGCTTTTTGGCCGCAAAAATTAAACGGTAAAACCCTAGCGGCGCCTATCCTAGTCATCATGATGTTAGCGCTGATGGTTTTACCTATTCCTGCTTTCGCGCTGGATGTGTTTTTTAGTTTCAATCTTTCTTTATCAATCATTGTTTTATTAACAGCGCTGTACACCATCAATCCCTTGGATTTCATGGTTTTTCCTGCAGTACTGCTAATAACCACCATGCTCCGACTCTCGCTTAACGTCGCATCAACCCGTATCGTACTAACTGAAGGCCACAATGGCCCCGATGCGGCAGGCAAAGTGATTGAAGCGTTTGGACATTTCTTGATTGGTGGTAATTATCTGGTCGGCAGTGTTGTTTTCATCATTCTGACCATTATCAATTTCGTTGTGGTTACCAAAGGTGCAGGACGTATTGCCGAAGTTGGTGCACGTTTTGCCCTAGATGCAATGCCAGGTAAACAAATGGCAATTGATGCTGACCTTAACTCAGGACTAATTGGCGAAGAAGAAGCCAAACTGCGCCGTAAACAAGTTTCTCAAGAAGCCGAGTTTTATGGGGCTATGGATGGCGCTAGTAAATACGTCAGAGGTGACGCGATTTCAGGAATTATTATTGTTATTGTCAACATGATCGGTGGACTAATCGTCGGCATGGTTCAGCATGAGTTGGACTTTAATAAAGCACTTGAGACTTACACATTACTGGCAATAGGTGATGGCTTGGTTGCCCAAATTCCATCGCTACTTATTTCGGTTGCGGCGGGGGCCGTGGTCTCAAGAGTTGCCAGTGATCAAGACCTCGGGAGCCAAATGGTTACCCAGTTACTGATGAAATCACAAATCCTATACATCACTGCCGGCATTGTTGGCGGTCTTGGCATGATACCGGGTATGCCTCATATTGCGTTTTGGTTACTGGCATCAATTATTGCGGGGTTGGCTTATAACTACCAACGCAAAAAACAAGATGAATCATTAGTTGAAATAATTACGCCCAATATTGTTGCCCCAGAAATGGAAGAAGTTACTTGGCAAGATGTTTCACCGATTCAGGCATTAGGTCTTGAAGTTGGCTATCGACTGATTACTTTAGTTGACCAAGTTCAAGACGGTGAATTACTTCGCCGAATCAAAGGCGTGCGACGAAAATTTGCCCAAGAAATCGGCTTTTTACCACCCGCAGTTCATATTAATGACAACTTAGAACTAAAACCTTCGGCCTATAGAATTAGCTTGAAAGGGGTAGAAATTGGTTATGGCGAATCACATCCTGGACAATTACTCGCGATTAATCCAGGCATGGTGACAGGCCCTTTACCTGGCATCGAAGTCACTGATCCAGCCTTTGGTTTACCCGCTATTTGGATTGACAGCCAATTGAATGAACAAGCTCAGGCCATGGGTTATACGGTGGTTAATGCGAGCACAGTGATTGCCACTCACCTCAATCACTTAATGATTACTCACGCTGCCGATTTATTAGGCCGCCAAGAACTCCAAGCTTTACTCGATCATTTAGCTAAACAAGCGCCAAAACTGATTGAGGAGCTAATTCCCAAATTACTACCCTTATCAATTTTCCAAAAAGTATTACAAAACTTGCTAATTGAAGAGGTTCATATTCGCGATATGAACACCATTATTGAAACCGTTTCTGAATACGCCCCTCAAACCCAAGATCCGACATTGTTAACAACTATGGTTCGCATCGCTTTAGGTCGCGCTATCGTTCAGCAAATCTTCCCAAGTGAGCGCGAATTACCTGTGATGACACTGGAAAACCGTTTAGAACAATTGCTGCTACAAGGAATTCAATCAAGCGGCGTCGAAGGTGAAGGCATTGAACCGGGCTTAGCTGAAACACTGGCTTCACAAACCGCACTGGCCACTCAAAAACAAGAACAACTGGGGGTTACCCCCGTGCTGCTAGTGCCCTCACCTTTGCGATTTATGCTGGCTCGATTTTTGCGTAAAAACCTGCCGCAATTAAAAGTCATCTCTCACGCCGAGTTACCCAACGCTTATTCGATCAAAGTCACTAATCTGGTTGGCGCATTCGCATGAAAATTAAACGCTTTTTCGGCCCCTCTGTCAGTGAAGCATTATCCCAAGTCCGTGAATCACTAGGACCGGAAGCGATTATCCTGTCAAATCGTCATGTCATGAACGGCTTTGAGATTCTAGCCTCTCTCGAAGATGACTTAAGCAAAGTCATTGATGAATCGAAAACCCCAGAGGCGAGTCTGGAAACACAGGAAACACTGGCCTCGATTAGCAAACCATCGGTATCGACAAAGCCTGATCCGGTGGTTAAAAACTTGCTGGAAGAAATACGCGAAATGCGAAACTTTCTCGCCAATCGACTGGA
>CAIZCB010000354.1 GCA_903931355.1 uncultured Pseudomonadota bacterium | reverse complement strand
GGGATGAAACCCCGCCACCGACATCAACACCAGTTGAAGCGGAGCCTTGGGGTCAAGATACACACAGCGCATCTGTTGATGGTACAGCTGAACAGAGTTAATTTAGACACAAAAAACCAAGAGAGGCTAACGCCTCTCTTTTTTTTGGTAATTAGAAACAAGAGATAAATATGGCAAAAAAATATTTTGGTACAGACGGTATTCGCGGCAAGGTAGGGGACTATCCCATTACCGCAGATTTCATGCTCAAGCTTGGTTGGGCAACGGGTAAGGTTTTTGCAAAAGAAGGCGGCTTTGTTTTAGTTGGTAAAGACACCCGAATTTCTGGATATATGTTTGAATCAGCTTTAGAAGCAGGACTTTCTGCGGCTGGCGTTGATACCAAAATGCTAGGCCCTATGCCAACCCCAGGGGTTGCTTATTTAACCCGAACCCTACGCGCTAAAGCCGGTATCGTTATTAGTGCATCTCACAATCCTTATTACGATAACGGGATTAAATTCTTTTCTGTCAGCGGTTCTAAGTTGCCGGATGATTTAGAGCATCAAATTGAACATTACATTGACGCGCCGATGACGACAGTTGAGTCGGCCAAGCTAGGTAAAGTAAAGCGCGTCAGCGATGCTGCCGGACGTTATATCGAGTTTTGTAAAGCCACTGTGCCGCCGCAACTCGATTTTAGAGGGATGCGGATCGTGATTGATTGTGCCAATGGTGCTACTTATCACATTGCACCGCATGTCTTTGCCGAAGTCGGTGCCGAAGTAGTAGCGATAGCTGCAGATCCAGATGGTCTGAATATTAATGATGAATGTGGCGCGACCAAGCCGGAAAGCTTGGCGGCGAAAGTCTTAGAGTTCCGCGCTGATGTTGGTATTGCTTTAGATGGCGACGGTGACAGAATCATCATGGTTGATCACAAAGGCGAAATTGTCGATGGTGATGAGCTGATTTATGTCATTGCCAAATCGCGTTTGGATGAAGGCAAGCTGACAGGCCCTGTGGTCGGTACTTTGATGTCGAATTTAGGCATGGAGCACGCGCTAAATGCATTAGGTGTGCCGTTATTCAGAGCCAATGTTGGCGACCGCTATGTGATGGAATTATTAGCCGAAAAACAAGGTATGTTAGGCGGTGAAGGTTCGGGTCATATTATCTGCTTGGATAAAACCACAACCGGTGACGGCATCGTTTCCGCTTTACAGGTTTTGGCTGAAATGCAACGCACTGGCAAAAGCCTCAACGAATTAAAATCAGGGATGAAAAAATATCCGCAAGTGCTGATAAACGTCAAAGTTGAGAAAAGAGTTAATATCAACGAAAACGAAGCGATTAAAAAAGCGGTTGCCGCCGTTGAGAAAAAATTGGGCGACAAGGGCAGGGTATTGCTAAGAGCTTCTGGTACCGAACCATTGGTTAGAGTGATGGTAGAAGGTGTTGATGAAGATGATGTCAATAAATACGCCCAACAATTGGCGAATGACGTCAAAAAGGCAATCTAACTTGAACTTAAACTAGCCAGCGTTTATCATAGCTGGCTTTAATTGGCTCGGAGAAAGTGATGCGGCAGTCTTTGATTATGGGAAACTGGAAAATGAACGGCAATCTTCAAGACGGTCAACAGCTTGCAAAAGCGTTGGCAGAAGGTCTTGGTGAAGTTCAACAAGAAGTTGCAGTTTGTGTTCCATTTGTCTATTTATCAGGTATTCGCGATGTTTTAGCATCTTCACCTATTTCATTAGGTGCGCAAAATGTTGCTGATCAAGCGTCTGGTGCATACACCGGTGAAGTATCGGCAGCTATGTTGGCGGATATTGGTGCGAAATACGCTTTAGTAGGTCACTCAGAAAGACGTAGCTACTACGGTGACACCAACCAAACCGTTGCAAATCGTTTTTGCCAAGCTCAAAAACAAAACGTCATCCCAGTTCTTTGCGTAGGTGAAACCTTAGAAGAACGTGAACAAGATAGAACTTTCCAAGTCGTTGATGAGCAACTGGATGCTGTAATTGATGCCGCTGGCATTGAAGCATTCGCCAACGCTGTTATCGCTTACGAACCCGTTTGGGCAATCGGTACTGGTAAAACAGCATCTGATGATCAAGCACAAGAAGTTCACAAATACATCCGTGAACGCATTGCTGCTAGAAGCCAAGCAATTGCAGACAAAGTACAAATTTTATACGGCGGTAGTGTCAAAGCTGACAATGCCAAAGCGTTATTTGCAATGCCAGACATCGATGGCGGTTTAGTAGGCGGCGCATCTTTAGATGCCAAAGGCTTCCTGCAAATCTGTCATTCAGTCTAGTATTCTAGTTTTAGGATCAATATGTTGTATCAAGTAATTATTGTTATCCACATCCTGTTAGGTGTGGGTATTATCGGTCTAGTATTAATGCAACAAGGCAAGGGTGCCGATGCAGGCGCGGCTTTTGGTAGCGGCGCATCTGGATCAGTATTTGGTGCTCAAGGCGCAGCATCGTTCTTATCAAGAACCACTGCTATTTTTGCTACTTTATTTTTTATCACTAGCTTAGGTTTAGCTGCATTAAGCGGTTATCACGGCAAAAAAACAGACTTGATGGACCAACCGGCTGTTGAGAATGTTAAAGCTGATGATGTTCCAGAAGCGCCAATGCCAGAAGCGCCAGTGATCAAAGAAGTAGAAGCACCAGCTGCAAAATAAACTGATAAAGCCGATGTGGTGAAATTGGTAGACACGCCATCTTGAGGGGGTGGTGACGCAAGTCGTGGCGGTTCAAATCCGCCCATCGGTACCAATTAGGGGTTTTAAGAAGCCCAATAAAGACCAGAAACCCGCAAGCTACAAGGCTTAGCGGGTTTTTTATTGTCCAAAGAGAATCAATAAAAACCTATAACATCCAGTTAAATTAGTGACACGGTGAGTGATACTGATTAAAGTGTTATCACTCAGTATCACTTTCGGTGTCACACAATGGCTATTAATATCAATAAAGACGCTGTTTATAGGGCGGCAAAACCAAAGGAAAAAGACTACCCAATTAGTGACGGTGGCGGTTTAACGATGTTGGTAACAAAAAGCGGTGTTAAAAGATGGGTTTTTATTTATAGGTTTAAAGGTAAGCAAAACCGTTTTGGTTTTGGAGTTTATCCCGATACAAGCTTAGATGTTGCTAGGCGCAAAGCCGAGGAAATCAGGGCGCAAATTTCCAAAGGTATTGACCCTAGTGAGGTTCGCAAAACTGAAAAACAAACGATTCAACAAGACCAGCAAAATACAGACCGAATAAAAGCAGGTTTACCCGTGTTAGGCAGTTTTACCGACGTTGCCCAGCAGTGGCTAAAATCGCTTGAACATCTAACCAAGCCCCAGACCCATATCAAAAAAACTAGCCGAATCGAGCGCCTTGTATTTCCTTCAATCGGTGATATTTTGATTAATGAGGTTAAATCGTCTGAAATCTTGGCGCTATTGAAACCATTGATTGATAAATCCCAGCTAGAAACGGCGCATAGAGTACATAGTGAAATCAGTTCGATATTTGATTATGGAATTGTGCATAACCGTTGCATCTACAACCCCGCGCAACCTGTAGCAAAGCAGATTCCAGCGCAAAAAGTAAAGCATAGAGCAGCAATCATAGACCCCAAGTTGGTCGGACAATTACTGCGAGATATTCAAAACTATCAAGGCACCTTTGTAGTTCAAATGGCTTTCAGAATATCGCCTTTGTTATTTCAAAGACCTAGTGAAATTAGGACTATGCTTTGGAGTGATATTGATTTGATTGCTAAAGAATGGCGGCCTTATGTCAGTAAAACCGACTTTCACCGCATTGTGCCGTTATCGAAACAAGCGATTGAAATAATAGAAGCTGTGAAACCGCTTACAGGCAATCAGCAATATGTATTTCCTTCAAGCCGTGGTGATGGTCGGCCTATGTCTGATAACACCATCAGAACCGCGCTTAAATCACTGGGTTACGATTCGGATGTAATGACTGCACACGGATTCAGAACAACAGCCAGCACACTTTTAAACGAACAGGGATGGTCAGCGGATGCAATCGAAAGGCAACTAGCCCACGCGCCAAGGGATGCAGTTAGAGCCGCTTACAACAGGGCACAATATCTTGATGAGCGTCGCCGGATGATACAGTCATGGGCTGACTATTTGGACAGTCTGCGAGCTGGTGCAACAGTGTTACCGTTCAAATCAAAAACGGGTTAATCAACAATAGAGCCTGTGAAACTCAATGTTTCATGGTTTTTATTCGGCGAAGATAACAATCCTAATGCCAAGGAAAGTAACGTTGATGTTATCGATAACGCTAGGTATTTTTGATGTCAGCATTAGCCAGAATTCGCGAAAAGGGTTTTATCGTTAGTTTGGTGGGTGATCGATTTTCAGTTGCACCGAATGACAAATTAACGCTTGAACAAATCGACTTCCTTAAAAGCCACAAAGCCCAAATTCTTACCGAGTTACTTCGAGAGCAGTTATCGATACCTAAACAACCGGATAGCCTTAAACCACAACAGCGCGATAAGTTGCTCAAATATTTAGCGGCAACAGATCAAGAAGATCAAGCGGATGTATTGCTGGATGAGTGCCTGCTAAGTCCATTAAGATTACAACAAGCGCTTGAAGTGGCTGATTCAGTGCTAACAAAGCCATTGCCTAAGCGAGATATGGATAAGCTGGTTAGGTGCGGTGATTGTCTATATTTTCAATCGTTTTATGCGCATGGTGGAGCGGGTGGCGTATGCGAAGCTAAGGTGATGCCGTTAGGTGCTTGTCATTATGCCGAATCATGGCGTGGATGCGATGAGTGGAGGGCGAAAAGTGAATGATCAGGCACTGGTAATCATTGATGGTTCAACGGGCGAGGTAGAACGCCTACCCCCCAAGCAAAGGGCGCCATAGGGCAAAGCTGGAATCTTTAGCTGATATTCGTCGTGAGATGAGCAAGGTTTATCGAGAAAGCCGCACCGGAACGATTGACCCAACACAAGCGGTGCAAACTTCAAGATTGATTGATGCTTAGGTGATTAGTTTTGTTTGCTGGCGCTTAATCGCTTGCTCCAGATTACTCAAGATTGCTTCAACAGTTCAAGCCAAAGCCGACGGCAGATACACTGCTATTTTCAACAGCTATTCTGAAACTTTTGAAACTAAACGTACTAAACAGCAAATTTTAGTTTTTTGCTGGCAATTTATCGCTTGATGGTGAACGCGTTTCCGTTTCGTGCTTATCAACACAAAAGCAATTCGACAAAAAAGAAACAAGTTAGTTAGCAAAGTTAGCACAGCTGAGATCAACCGCTACAAGGCTTAGACGGATGTTTGTCACAGCTACAGCGGTAAAATGAAACGGGTATTTTACGGGTAGGCAATAGCAAGGTTACTGCGAACAAATAAGGTCAAGGTTACGTCAAGGTTACGTCAAGGGTAAAATCTAAAGGGCGAGGTTTGGGCGAGGGTAAAACACTAATGATACGCTAAGGATGATGCCTAAAATGGATGTTACTTTGTAGCGTTGAGCTGGGTTATTTTTGGGGGCGTTTTAGGAAACGAAGCCCACAAATTGTGAACATCTAAACAAAATCGACCCGTTTAAGTAGCGGGTTTTTTATTGTCTGTTTGCTAGACGCGTTTCAAAAATGCAGTAACTTTTACAGTAACCATAAAAAACTAAAAAATTTATTCATTAAATATCATTGGTTTATATTGCATTTCAAATCCGCCCATCTACCAGTTGGGGGTTTTGAGAAACCCAGTAAATCATAGAAACCCGCAAGTTATAAGGCTTCGCGGGTTTTTTTTATGTCCAACGAGGTGTAGCGAAAACCAGCTAAATACAGCCCAAACTGTTACCTTTTTTGTGACCTTCGTATAATGATCTTGCCCCCTATTCCCAGACACTCAGCTAAGAGAGTAATCTCACCCTCTGAGGAGTCTTAT
>CAIZCB010000353.1 GCA_903931355.1 uncultured Pseudomonadota bacterium | reverse complement strand
GATAACCACAGAGATAAGAGGTAATTTAATATCATTCATGAATTTTAACTATGGAATTGCTGTAAATGATGAATGACAAAATCGTAAAAGATTATCAATTTCTAACGTGTTATCAGTATTATTGAAGAAAATTCCAAGTGCGGCTAAATTATCTGTACGATAATTCATATTTGGATGTAGCTCATTAACCCCATCTTGCACTCGCTCCAAGACTGGTTCAAAACCTAAAGTAACTTTACAACGTTGTTGAACTAATAAAGCTATCGCAAGTACCGATTGAGACACCCCAGATCCGATATTAAAAATATTAGATTGTATTGACTCAACATGAATAGCCGTAAGAGACTCGACCACACGACACACCTCTCCCATAGCGACAAAGTCACGCTGTTGCATTCCATTAGTTTTTAATACTAATTTTCGCGTTTGTACTGCTTGGCGACATAAATCATTGACCAGTAACATCCAACAATTCACTTCCTTGTGCATGGGCGCACCAAACACATTCGACAAGCGCAAGACAATACCTTGAATTTGTTTTTGTTGATTTGCGCTTAAAACAGCATATTCACCTGCAAGGTGTGAGGTTGCATAAGGATGTAGATTGTTTATACAGGTATTTTCGGTAATGGTACCGACTAAGGGACTAGCATAAACATGAGCAGTAGACAGATAAATAAACCTTTGTACCTTAGCTCTGCTTGCAGCTGCTACCAAACGCGTAGTAGCCACGCCATTAAAAGCTAAAGCACCTATTGGGTCGGCAAAACAATCTTGAGCATTCATCCCCGCAGCGTGTATTACCACATCTACCGATTTACAGCATTGCTCAAGTATTCGCTCATCGTCCCACACCGTTTCAATCACTTCCGCTTCTGGTAACCATGATGGAGAGGCTATAAAACTACGCGTACCAAGAACTATTCGATGTCCAACTTTGGCAAAATCAGCAGCTAATCGACCACCAACAAAACCAAATCCACCAGTAATCAATATCCGCATATTAAAACTAAGCAGACCAAGGGGCAGTACCTTTAGCCCAAAGCGACTCCAACAAATCATGGTCACGCTTGGTATCCATACAGTGCCAGAAACCATCATGACGATATGCCATCAATTCACCAGCATTTGTAGCCTTTTCCAAAGGCTCTCGCTCTAATAAAGTACTATCACCAGCAATCAAATCAAAAAACGCGGGCTCAACCACAAAGTAACCACCATTAATCCAACCATCGTGCATTTGCGGTTTTTCTTGAAAACTTGAAACACGAGAACCATCCATTTCTAATTCGCCAAAGCGTGCTGCAGGACGAACGGCTGAAACAGTAACCATCTTCCCGTGGCTACGATGAAAAGCCAACAATGCATCTAAGTCAATATCAGCAACACCATCACCATAAGTCAACATACACGTCTCATTACCAATAAAAGATTGCATACGCTTAACACGTCCACCTGTCATAGATGCATCGCCAGTATTAACCAAAGTTACGTTCCAATCAACAGGATCAATTTGGTGAGGAGTAATATTGCCTGAAG
>CAIZCB010000352.1 GCA_903931355.1 uncultured Pseudomonadota bacterium | reverse complement strand
GAGCATAGGACAGGTTTTTTTTGAGTGAATTTAGGGGTGGATTATAACCCGCAAGGTTAAAGCGGTTTGAATCAAAAGGTTTTTTCATTTGTTTTAGAACATGATGGTATATTCTTAAAACTCTAATTTTTTAAGTAGACAGTGATGGCAACAATTACTTTTGACACTCACAAATTTGTTCGCAAACTTCAAGACGCTGGTTTTAACGAAAAACAAGCTGAAGGACTAACAGAAGCTATGCGTTCAGCCATAGATGAATCTGAATTGGTCACTAAAAAAGATTTACAAATTGAATTAGCCCCGATTAAAGCTGATCTGAATTTGGTGAAATGGATGTTAGGTGCATTAATTGCTATCGCCATTGCTGGTTTTTCCAAGCAGTTTTTGTGAGCTTTAGGTTTACCCCCTAAAGCACAATAAACTTCTCCAAAACCACATCCAAAAAATCCCAGCCTTTTTCTGAGCAGCTAATTTGTTGTTGGTTTTTAACCAGTAAACCTTGTTGTAAACATTGCGTTAACGCTGGCTCCAGACTTTCAACCCCCAAGCCAGTCACCGCGACATAATCGGCTAAATTAAAGCCGGTTTTCAGGCGCAAATGATTCATCACAAACTCCAATGGCAATTGTTCAATCGCAATGGTTTGATGCTTGGCTTTGGCTTGTTTTAAATACTGCTCAGGGCTTTTCGGCTTGATGGTGCGGATGATTTTTTCTGGCAAGGCTTGGCTGATTTTACCGTGAGCGCCAGCGCCGATTCCCAGATAATCACCAAATTGCCAATAATTGAGATTATGCCGCGCTTGTTTGCCTTGCTGGGCATATGCGGAAATTTCGTATTGTTGATAACCGTGTGCCGCTAAGCGTTGCTGGCAGTTTTTTTGGATCGCGAAAATGGTATCGTCTTCCGGCAACTTGGGCGGGAAGCGGTGAAAATAGGTGTTGGGTTCTAGCGTTAATTGATAAAAGGAAATATGAGTGGGATTGAGGTCTATCGCGGTTTGCACATCAAACAACGCTTGCTCGCTGGTTTGATCCGGTAAACCAAACATTAAATCCAGATTCAAATTATCAAAACCCGCTTGCTGAGCAATAGCGACCGCTTTCAGCGCTTCTGCTGCGGAATGCACTCGTCCCAGTTTTTTTAAATGTGGGTCGTTAAAACTTTGGATACCAATTGATAAACGGTTAATCCCCAACTGGCGAAACGCTTTAAATTTAGCACTTTCAAAGGTGCCAGGATTAGCTTCTAAGGTAATTTCGCAATCAGGGGTTAGCAGCACTTGCTCTTGAATTCCCAGCAATAATCGCTGAATCGCTTGCGGCGAAAACAAACTCGGTGTGCCGCCACCCATGAAAATGCTCTGGATGGGACGCGATGGTGTGACTAAAGCTAAATCAACACGCAAATCTGCCAGCAAAGCATCGATATAAGCCTGTTCAGGAATTCCAGCTTTAACAGCGTGAGAATTAAAATCGCAGTAGGGGCATTTTTGAATACACCACGGAAAGTGGATGTATAAACTCAGCGGTAACAACAGCGCTTGGTTCACCAAGCACCCACGCTAGGCATCGACGCCCAAGGTTCTTGAATCGGTAATGGCTGGCCTTTTTGCAGCAGTTCGATAGAGATTTGATCTGGCGAACGAATAAATGCCATCCAGCCATCGCGTGGAGGGCGATTGATGGTGACGCCTTGATCTAATAAGCGTTGGCAAACGCTGTAAATATCATCAACCGCAAACGCCAAATGGCCAAAATTACGACCGCCAGTGTAATCTTCGCTATCCCAGTTATAAGTCAATTCCAGCAACGGCGCATCGTTGGCTTTCGCTGGTTGCAAATCATCCGGCGCGGCTAAATAAACCAAGGTAAAGCGTCCGGCTTCACTTTCCATGCGTCGAACTTCGACTAAACCCAGTTTGTTACAGTAAAAATCCAGCGATTGTTCGAGATTGTTGACTCGAACCATGGTGTGTAAATAGTGCATAACGATTATTTTTCAGTAGTTAAACAAAAGTAAACAGGAAGTCTTGCTTGCCAGTTAAGCCGTTCGTGCTGAGCTTGTCCAAGCATGAGCGGCGATGGTTGGCGACCGACTTGGCTATCCCGTTCATCCTTCGACAGCGAGTTGGCAGAACCGCTACAAGAAACTTTGGTTGCTTTAGATGCCTTGCTGACGCGTATCGACCATCAATTGAATGATTTATTAGAATTAGAACCTGTACTTAAAGCCGAAGCGCGACGTCTCGAAAGCATCCCCGGT
>CAIZCB010000351.1 GCA_903931355.1 uncultured Pseudomonadota bacterium | reverse complement strand
TGTTCATCAAAAGACATCACACCGTTTTATAACGATAGTTATGGCTTTGTTTCTCACAGCTTAGGTAGCCGAATCACTATCGATGGTTTGCAGCGTATCGCCTCTATTCTTGGTAAAGGCGAAACAGCCCCCTACTACGCTGCTGTTGCTAACGTATTGAAAAATAAAGAAGTTCCTATTTATATGATGTCTAATCAATTGCCAATGCTGCAATTGGGTAGAACCATGCCAGAAATCAGTAATCAAGCTAATGCTTATTGCCAAACCAATGGCGCTAAGTATGCTGACAGGATGTTAGCTAAAACCTCGATTATTGCTTTCAGCGACCCTAACGATTTGTTGAGCTACTCGATTCCGACTCAATTTGTAAACAAATACTTAGACTCGCGTTTATGCATTAACGTCACTAACATCAACATCAATGTCGCCAAAATTTATGATGCTTTTGGCTTTGGCAAGCTGGCTAATCCGATGGAAGCCCATGTTGGCTACGATACTGATGACAGAGTGATTGCCTTAATTGCTAAAGGCATTGCCAATGAAAAAACCGCACCGATTGTCCATGATCGATGCAGCTGGATTGAAACCGTCAATTAAGCCATAAAGTTATAACCATCTATTGGGTGATGTGCTATATTGCGAGTTAATGAGAACGATTATTAATTGACTCGCAATTGCACTATGCCCATTTCACTTAAAACCTTAACGACTGGTGATTCTGGCCGTATTATTGGCTTTGACCAATCCGGTGGCGTTTATCGCAAAAAGCTGCTGGCAATGGGCTTAACCCCTGGCACCGAATTTACCATCACCCGCTTTGCGCCCATGGGCGATCCTGTCGAAATTAAAATTCGCGGTTTTTCTTTGTCTTTGCGTAAAAACGAAGCTTCTGTCCTATTAATCGAGAAACTATGAGTGTCGATTTTACTGTCGGCGTAGTCGGCAATCCTAATTGTGGCAAAACCACCCTGTTCAATGTCCTGACTGGCTCTAAACAACAAGTTGGCAACTGGCCGGGGGTCACGGTTGAAAAGAAAACTGGCGAATATCAATTTAATCAAAGCCATATTGCCTTAGTCGATTTACCGGGCACTTATTCGTTAGAAGCTGACGATGACAATGTTTCCTTAGATGAAAAAGTTGCCCGCGATTATGTGGCTTCCAGACGCGCTGATTTAATTATCAACATCATTGATGCCTCCAATATCGAACGCAATCTGTATCTAACCTCACAATTAATCGAAATGCGAGTACCGATGATAGTGGTGCTCAACATGATGGATGCGGTTAAAAAACGCGGGATAAAAATCGATATTGATTTATTGTCTGAAAAATTAGCCTGCCCAGTGGTTGCGGTCACCGCCTCAACCGGTGCAGGAATTAAAAACCTCCGCGAAGCAATCAACCAAGCTTGTGTTGATGCCCCTACTCCTAATTTAAACGTCGAATATGCCCCAGCTATTGAATCCGCAGTTCAGCAATTACAAAGCCAATTGCTCGGTTTTAACTGCGATAGTCGTTGGTTAGCGTTAAGACTATTAGAAAACGATACCCTCGCTAAACAAATCGCTCCGCCCACCGTCGAAAAATTTGCCGCTGAATTACGCAATCAAATTGAAATCGAAACCGATGACGAAATTGATATTTTGGCAGCTGATGCCCGCTATGGCTTGGTTAACCAATTAGTCCACGCCACGGTTTGCAAAATCAACGAAGTTTCACGCAATACCACCGACAAAATCGACAGCAT
>CAIZCB010000350.1 GCA_903931355.1 uncultured Pseudomonadota bacterium | reverse complement strand
TGTCTGAACAAACTATTCCTGCTGAGCATATCTTAATTCAAGTATTGCCGCGCGTTATTGCCATTACTCATAAATTCACGTCTGAACAAATTGAGGCTCTAGCAACGTGCGTAGAAACGATGGCAGAAGGTATGCCAATTTTTCAGGCACAAAATCTGCATGATGGATTGGCGACACTGGCGGACATGGATAGATACTGCTATTACGTCGCGGGTTGTGTTGGCGAAATGTTGGCAAAACTGTTTTGTCATTACTCGCCAGAAATTGCCAAACATGAAACCGAATTACTAAAGCTTTCAGTGTCTTTTGGTCAAGGCTTACAAATGACCAATATCCTTAAAGATATTTGGGATGATGCCCAACGCGGTGTCTGCTGGTTACCACAAGATATTTTTACCGAAACCGGTTTTAACCTTGCTGAATTAACCCCAGAAACCGATGATGAACGCTTCCGCCTTGGCCTAAGCCACCTGATTAGCATCGCGCACGGTCATCTGCAAAACGCATTAACCTACACCCAACTATTACCGAGTCACGAAACCGGCATTCGTAACTTCTGCTTATGGGCATTAGGCATGGCAGTTTTAACTTTGAAGAAAATCAAAGACAACCTGAACTTTAACGACTCCAATCAAGTCAAAATCACTCGTAACAGCGTTAAAGCAACGATAGTCGCTACAAAACTAACTGTACGTAGCAATTTATTACTCTCTCTTTTGTTCAACCTAACTAGCCGTAATTTAAAAACGCCAGATTGGCAATATTCCCCTACAAATTCTGTAGAGAAATAAGAAAACACTATGTTTACAGAGTCCAATTTAGAAATTAACGATCAAACTATGTCGAACAGTACATCCAGCGATTCCATTAATTTTAGTCAACTCACTCATGCCATCGAAAAAGCGCAAGAGAAGTTATTGAGCCTACAACATCCTGATGGCTATTGGGTTTTTGAATTAGAAGCAGATTGCACCATTCCATCCGAATACATCATGATGATGCATTATCTGGATGATATTAATCTTGAACTCCAAGAAAAGCTGGCCGTTTACATACGCAGCCGTCAAGCAAACGATGGCAGTTATCCTCTATTTACTGGCGGCCCAGGTGAAATAAGCTGCAGCGTAAAATCCTACTACGCACTAAAAATGGCTGGCGATTCAATCGATGCGCCTCATATGGTTAAGTTACGCGAATGGATTCTTAGCCAAGGCGGCGCAGCAAAAGCCAATGTGTTTGCTCGTATTGCCTTAGCAATATTTGAACAATTACCTTGGCGCGGCGTTCCCTATATTCCTGTCGAAATCATGCTATTCCCCAAATGGTTTCCTTTTCATTTGGATAAAGTATCGTATTGGTCTCGCACAGTCATGGTACCGCTATTCATTCTTTGCACCCTAAAAGCCAAAGCTAAAAATCCACATAAAATCAGTGT
The DNA here is from genome assembly GCA_903931355.1 of uncultured Pseudomonadota bacterium. Lineage (GTDB taxonomy): Bacteria > Pseudomonadota > Gammaproteobacteria > Methylococcales > Methylomonadaceae > Methylomonas. The sequence continues at coordinate 8,024 of CAIZCB010000350.1, read as the reverse complement.
ATTGGAATTATTCGTCACCCACCCTGACGAAGAGCAACACTACTTTCCTGAGCGCACTTTTTTAAACAAATGCTTTTTAGCTTTGGACAAACTAGGCAGAATCACTAGCCCATTAATCCCAGAAAGCATGCACCAACGTGCGATTCAAAAGGCATTAGACTGGTTTACTGAACGCTTGAATGGCGAAGATGGCTTAGGCGGTATTTTCCCGGCAATGGTTAATGCCTATGAATCCATGTTGCTACTTGGTATGCCTCACGACCACCCCAATGTTGTGACAGCTCGTAAATCGATTGATAAATTATTAGTCATTAAAGAAGACCATGCCTATTGCCAACCCTGCTTATCACCCGTTTGGGATACCGGCTTAGCCAGCTTGGCATTATTAGAAGCAGACAAACAAGGCACAGTTGATAGTCTTACTCGCGCTTATGACTGGTTAAAAAGCGTGCAATTGTCTGATGAACCCGGCGATTGGCGAGTTTCCAAACCCGATTTAGCGGGTGGTGGCTGGGCATTCCAATTTGCTAACCCGCATTACCCTGATGTTGACGATACAGCTGTCATTGGTTTTTCTATGGCTGAATCAGGCCAAGACAACCTAGACGAATCTATCCATAGAGCCACCCGCTGGATCGTTGGAATGCAATCGAAAAATGGTGGTTTTGGCGCATTTGATGTCGATAACACCTATTACTATTTAAACGAAATTCCATTCGCTGATCATGGCGCCTTACTTGATCCACCAACCGTTGACGTCAGCGCTCGTTGTGCAATGTTGATGGCGCGAGTTGCCAAAGATCACGACGAATATCGCCCAGCGTTACAACGCACGATTGAGTACATCCGTAGCGAACAAGAAGCCGATGGCTCTTGGTATGGTCGCTGGGGCACTAATTACATCTATGGCACATGGTCTACTTTATTGGGCTTAGAACAAACCGACCTACCAAAAACCGATCCGATGTACACCAAAGCCGTTGCTTGGCTGAAAAGCGTACAACGTGAAGATGGTGGCTGGGGTGAAGACAATTTAAGTTATCACGATGACAAAGCCTACCGCGGTCGCTATGAATTCAGCACAGCCTTCCAAACGGCTTGGGCAATTTTAGGCTTAATCGCTGCTGGCGAAGTCAACAGCCCAGAAGTTAAAGCTGGCATCGAATTTTTATTAAACCAGCAACAAGCTGACGGCGTTTGGGACGACCCATGCTATACAGCACCGGGCTTTCCAAAAGTGTTTTATTTGAAATATCACGGCTACGACAAGTTCTTCCCACTATGGGCGCTTGCCAGATACCGTAACGAATTGGCAAAACAGTGATCATAGGCATTGTCGTCGCCCTACCGGAAGAAGTAAGCACCCTGACCCGCGCAAAACCGGCTCTGGGTGATTGCGTTGCAATCAGCGAAAAGATTTTATTGTGCTTTGCCGGTGCAGGTCCTATCAACGCTGAACGCGCAACCCAAAATCTGATTAACCAAGGTGCAACACATTTAATCAGTTGGGGCTGTGCTGCCGCATTATCACCTGATTTGAAACCTGGTCATTTAGTTTTAGCTTCCGGCATAAAATCAGACAATCAGCATTTCAACTCAGACGCTGACTGGATTAAGCACTTACACCAGCTATTAAGCCCTAGTTTAAGCTTAAGCGCTGCAAACTTAGCCGCCAGCAAACAGTTAGTCGCAAGCAGTCAGGAAAAACAGCAAATTTTCCAACAAACCGGCGCAATCGCTTTAGATATGGAAAGTGGTGCGATTGCGGAACTAGCACAAACCAATGGTTTAGCTTTTGTGGCGATTCGTGCAATTGCCGACCCTGCATCGATGAACTTACCGAATGCAATCGCTCATTCATTGAATGATAACGGCCAAGTAGTATTAACTCGATTACTGACCTACCTAATCAGCCATCCGTGGGAAATTCCCAGCTTGATCAAACTCGGACTGCATTTTAATGCCGCCCAAAAAACCCTAAAAACCGTTGCTCTGCAACTAAACGCTTTCGTTAATTTTTGACGTTTTTGTCCCCCATCAAAAGCGATCAATAACCAAACAACTCGAGGTATCAAATGTCATTTAGCATTGCTGATCTTTTTACTGAGCATTTCGACGAAAAATTCGATTTACACGAGCAATATCTCAACAACCAGATGGTGCGCGTATTACGCACCATCGGTTATGACAGAAATTACAAAAGAGCCATCGGCCAATACCTTTACGATCAAGATAACAACGAATATCTGGATTTGTTGAGCGGTTTTGGCGTGTTCGCGATTGGCCGTAATCACCCAACCGTGATTAACGCCCTCAAAGAAACCTTAACCCTAGAATTGCCAAATCTAGTACAAATGGACGTGTCTTTGCTCAGCGGTTTGTTGGCAAAAGAAGTGCTGGCTACTACACCGGATAACTTAGACAAAATGTTCTTTTGCAACTCCGGCACCGAAGCGGTAGAAGCTGCAATTAAATTTGCTCGTTACACCACTAAACGTCCTCGGATTGTTTACTGCGAACACGGTTATCACGGTTTAACCATGGGCTCGCTATCACTTAACGGCGAAGAAATTTTCCGTGAAGGTTTTGGCCCACTATTGCCACATTGCTCATCGGTGCCATTCAACGACCTTGAAGCACTAGAACAAGCCCTGAGCAGCAAAGATGTTGCGGCATTTATCGTGGAGCCGATTCAAGGCAAAGGCGTCAACATTCCAGACGACAACTACCTTCCTGAAGTTGAACGTTTATGCAAAAAATACGGCACTTTGTTTGTGGCTGACGAAATTCAAACCGGCATTGGCCGTACCGGTAAATTCTGGGCGATTGACCATTGGGGCGTTAAGCCAGATATGATTTTAATGGCGAAAGCTTTATCCGGTGGCTTTGTCCCTGTGGGCGGTGTTGCTATGACCACCAAAATCATGGACACCGTATTTAATCGTATGGATCGTGCCGTGGTTCATGGCTCAACCTTCTCGAAAAACAATATGGCCATGGCGGCTGGTTTAGCCAGTTTGCACGTCATTCACGAAGAAAAACTGGTCGAAAACAGCGCTAAAGTCGGTGAAGACATCATTTCTACTCTCAATGCGATGAGTAGCAAATATGAGTTCCTCAAGGAAGCGCGTGGTAAAGGCTCAATGATTGCGATTGAATTCCAATCACCCAAAAGCTTGTCACTAAAAGCGGCTTGGGCGATGTTGGAAGCGGCTAATAAAGGCTTATTCTGCCAAATGATCACTATTCCGCTATTTAAAGAACACCGCGTTCTAAGCCAAGTGGCAGGTCATGGCATGAATGTAGTCAAACTATTGCCACCATTAAATTTAACTCAAAAAGATCGCGACTGGATTGTTGATTCTTTTGACAAAACCATCGCTGACACTCACAACGTCACAGGTTCAATCTGGACACTGGGTAAAAACCTTGCCAGCCATGCTTTGAAAAATAAGAAATAAACTATGCGATATTTAAAACACCTTGTATTGATCAGTTGTTTACTCGCCAGCCAAACTAGCTTTGGCCACGCGGTTGTTACTCACAACTCGTTAAAACTTAATCCGGTGCCGGTTAATCAGGCTAGCGAAGTAGCATTATCGTTTAACTCTAAAGTTGAATTAGATTTATCCGAAGTATTTTTAGTGAGCGCTGGCGATGTCATGCAGTCTATCACTGCGACTTTAGGTGAAACTGCCGGTCAAGTAACTCTGCATTTACCCGCTTTAGCGCCAGGCGAATACGCTATCAAATTAAAAATATTCGCTGCTGACGGTCATTTAAGCGAAGACCTGTTACGTTTTTTTGTTAAACAACCCAAATAAGTATTATGGAAGGCATTGCCAACTATCTTGATTCACTGATCGGCGGCGTCGATCTTACATTCTATTCCATCGTCATCGGCGGTTTGTTGTGGGGCTTATTTGTTCTGCGCCCTTGGACAGACGAAAACTATAACAACGCTTTGCTGGATAAAACTGCCAATTTGATTCATTTCGGCAGCAAAGCATTAGTCGTCACCCAATTATCAAAAATTGGCTTAAAAATCTGGTTAATGACCGTTACTTTAGGCAAATCACCATTTCCGGCATTCTTTAATACCGTGCAATTTCAAGCCGGTTTAGCGCGCGCCAGCTTTGCCTTTGTTTTATTTTTATTCATTAAATACGCGCTAAAAAACAATCTTCGTTCTAAACAACACTGGGTAGTCGCTAGCTTAATTATCATTCCTGTAGTGGTTTCTGCTGCTTGGTTGGTACACGGAGCAAGCCGTTTAGAGGATCGCGGTTTATTGATGACTTTAACTGTCAGCCATCAAATTGCTGCAGCGACTTGGGTTGGTGGCATTTTCCAAATCCTAGCTTTATGGGGCTTGAAAAAACGCAATGCGATTGCCGTTGAAATCTGGCCGTTATTGCTAAAACGCTTCTCTGTATTGGGTGTTGCGGCAGTGATTGCCTTATTGGTAACGGGTACACCATTAGCTTGGTATTACATCCGTACTTTCCAAGGCTTTATCGGCGCTGGCTACGGTAATTTACTCACCGTGAAAATCATTATGATGGGCTTGGCTTTAGGCTTTGCTTGGTTAAATCGTCAAGCGGTTGAAAAATACTTTGCAACTGGCAGCCTATACAGCCTTACCGCTCGCGTTCCTTATTACATCGAAGCTGAAACTTTAATTTTGCTGACTATTCTGTTTACAGCGGCCAGCCTTGCTTCACAACCTCCAGCGGTGGATATTCCTCATTTAACCGCGACTTGGGAAGAAGTATTAAACATGTTCCACCCACGCATTCCACGTTGGGAATCACCAACTCATGAAGCATTGATTGCAGGCGAAGCAGGTAGGGTAGCGATTGTTGGTCAAATCCCATCAGAAGCAGCCACAGCGTGGTCTGATTACAATCACAACATCTCTGGGATTTTCTTGGCAAGCATGAGCTTTTTCGCCATGTTGTCTTACTCTAGCCGTTTCCAACGCTGGGCAAGATTTTGGCCTGTTGGCTTTATGGCCTTGGGCATATTCTTGTTTTTCCGCAGTGATGCTGAAAGCTGGCCATTGGGTCCGATTGGTTTTTGGGAAAGCACCTTCAACAACGGCGAAATCCTGCAACATCGGATTGCCACCTTGTTGGTATTTGTTTTAGGTTTAATCGAAGTTCGCGCTCGAATTAACAATAACCAAGGCGCCCTGCCCTATGTATTTCCTCTGTTAGCAGCATTCGGCGGCATGATGTTATTGGCGCATTCGCATGTTGGCTTTGAAGCGAAAACCGCCTTTTTAATCCAAGTGGGTCACACGCTAATGGGTGTGTTCTCACTGATTCTCGCTTGCGGTCGCTGGCTTGAACTTAAACTCGACTCGCCTGGCAAAAACATTGCCGGTTTTATTTCAGTATTCGCCTTATTCCAAATCGGCGTCATTCTGATGTTCTATCTTGAACCCTTGTACTGATTATGACTTTAAGCAACGAATACCCATTACTAAAAGACATCAACAGCCCCGCTGACGTTCGCGGCTTATCAAAAGACCAGTTGCTTCAGCTGTCTGAGGAACTGCGTAATTATTTGACGCACACCGTCAGCATTTCCGGCGGTCACTTCTCCGCTGGACTGGGCACCGTTGAGCTGACCGTGGCTTTGCATTATGTGTTTAATACCCCTGTCGATCAGTTGGTGTGGGATGTGGGGCATCAGGCTTATCCGCATAAGATTTTGACCGGTCGTAAAGATCGGATGCCAACCATTCGTACCTTGGGCGGTGTGTCGGCCTTCCCTTCCCGTGATGAGAGTGAATACGATGCCTTTGGCGTGGGTCACTCCAGCACCTCAATCAGTGCCGCTTTGGGCATGGCGATTGCTTCACAGCTGCGCGGTGAAGATAAACGCATGGTGGCGATTATTGGTGATGGCAGTATTACCGGCGGCATGGCGTTTGAGGCCATGAATCACGCTGGTGACGTTAATGCCAATTTGCTGGTGATTTTGAACGATAACGATATGTCAATCTCGCCACCCGTGGGCGCGATGAATAATTATCTGACCAAAGTGTTGTCGAGCAAGCTGTATTCGTCAGTGCGCGAAGAAAGTAAAAAAGCGTTGAGTAAAATGCCGAGCGTGTGGGAGTTGGCGCGTAAAACCGAGGAACATGTTAAAGGCATGATAGTGCCGGGGACTTTGTTTGAGGAATTGGGCTTTAATTATTTTGGCCCGATTGATGGTCATGATGTCGAGATGCTGGTCGAAACCTTGGAAAACTTGAAGGATATTTCAGGGCCTTTGTTTTTGCATGTGGTGACTAAAAAAGGTAAAGGTTACGCGCCCGCAGAGAAAGACCCACTGGCTTATCACGGTGTACCGGCTTTTGATCCAAGCAAAGACAGTTTGCCGAAAGCCGCACCGTCACCACACCCGACTTATACCGAAGTGTTTGGTCGTTGGTTGTGCGATATGGCGGAACAAGATGAGCGTTTATTGGGTATCACGCCAGCAATGCGTGAAGGTTCGGGCTTGGTGGAATTTTCTCAACGCTTTCCAAACCGTTATTTTGACGTGGCGATTGCTGAGCAACATGCGGTGACATTGGCCGCAGGTCAAGCCTGTCAAGGTGCTAAACCTGTTGTGGCGATTTATTCGACCTTTTTGCAACGCGCTTATGATCAGTTAATTCATGACGTCGCTTTGCAAGATTTGGATGTGTTGTTTGCTTTAGATCGCGCTGGTTTGGTAGGGCCTGATGGTCCAACGCATGCCGGTAGTTTTGATTACAGCTATATGCGCTGTATTCCGAACATGCTGATTATGGCGCCGGCGGATGAAAATGAATGTCGCCAGATGTTAACTACTGGTTTTAAACATAAAGGCCCTGCTTCTGTGCGTTATCCGCGCGGTAAAGGTCCTGGCTCGGTGATTGATCCAGCGTTAAGCGAATTGGCAATTGGTAAAGCAGAAATTCGTCACCAAGGCAGTCGAATTGCGATTTTGGCTTGGGGTAGCATGGTAACGCCAGCGTTGGAAGTCGGTAAGCAATTAGGCGCTACTGTGGTCAATATGCGTTTTATCAAACCTTTAGACGAAGCACTGATTTTGGAATTGGCGAAAAGCCATGATGTGCTTGTCACTGTGGAAGAAAACGTCATCGCCGGTGGCGCGGGCGCGGCAGTCAATGAATTTTTACAAGCTAACTCAATTTTGATGCCTGCTTTGAACATCGGCTTACCGGATCGCTTTGTTGAACAAGGGAGTCGTGAGCAGTTGTTGGAAATTTGTGAGCTCGATGTGAAAGGGATTTTGGCGAGAATTGAGAAAGTTCTAGGCTAAAAGCCCCCATGTTGGAAATTCTACAGTTACCGGTTCTGGCAGATAATTACATTTATCTGCTTCACGAGCCTGTCAGCGGTAAAACAGCGGCAGTTGACCCAGCTATCGCAGAACCGGTAATCGCCGCCTTAAGCACACAAGGCTGGCAACTGGATTACATTTTCAATACTCACCACCATAACGACCACGTTGGCGCTAATCTGCGGCTTAAGCAACTAACTAACTGCAAAATAATCGCTGCTGAAGCTGATCAACATCGAATTCCAGGAATAGACATTGCGGTCAATCACAATGACGAAATCCAACTGGGGAAACAAACCATCAAAGTAATTGCTACACCCGGCCACACATCAGGCCACATAGTCTTCTACTGTGCAGAAAGCCAAGCATTATTTTGTGGCGACACCTTGTTTTCTTTAGGCTGTGGTCGATTATTTGAAGGTAGTGCTGAACAAATGTGGCAATCACTACAGCGAATTAAACAATTACCGACCGATACTAAGATTTATTGTGCGCATGAATATACATTGAGCAACAGCAAGTTCGCTTTATCCGTCGACCCAAACAACACAGATTTAAACAGAAGAACCACTGAAGTTGAGAAATTACGAGCGACAAATACCTCAACGCTGCCGAGCACACTGTCTCAAGAATTAGCGACAAATCCATTTCTACGAACAAGCAGCATTTCTATCCGTAAT
>CAIZCB010000349.1 GCA_903931355.1 uncultured Pseudomonadota bacterium | reverse complement strand
GTCGGTTTATTTTGCGGCGGCAGACATTTCACCGCATTAGTAATCCGGCAGTTGTTTAAGCTTAAACCATCGTTTAACGCCGTAGACTGTAGCTGATTGCTATAACCAAAATCATACAAAGCCTGATACAACAACAGCCCCGCATAATCGCCGGTAAACGGTCTGCCCGTGGCATTGGCACCGTGCATTCCTGGCGCTAAGCCAACGACTAATAAACGCGCATTGGCATCACCAAATGGCGCGACCGGTAAAGCATGGTAGTCGGGATGTTTTTGTTTAACGTCGTCTAGGAAATTAGCAAGGCGAGGGCATTCGCGGCAGTTTTGGTCAAAATAAGTGTTCAAAGGCATGAATAAGCGTCATTAATAAAATCGGTAATCATTTTCACAGAATTGAATTAGTCGGGTTAGAAAATTTGGTTTGTACTAGCTCAAACCCACCCAGCAAGGCACAATAGCCTTTGTTCAAATCCCCTCTACGATTTTCATGCTTTCAATTCTGGTTCGTTTTTCCATCCGCTTTTCCGGCATTGTGCTTGCTTTGGCGTTGTTGGTTTTAGTCTACGGTGCTTATCGGTTTTCCGGAGCGGGCTTGGATATTTTTCCTGAATTTGCCCCGAAACAAGTGATTATCCAAACCGAAGCGCAAGGCTTGTCAGCCGAACAGGTCGAGGTATTAGTCACTCAGCAAATTGAAACCTCGATTAGCGGCTTGATTGGTTTAAAGACTTTGCGTTCGCAGTCGATTCAGGGCTTGTCTATCGTCACCGCGACTTTTGACGAAAACAGCGATATTTACCGTAACCGCCAACTGTTGAGTGAGCGATTGGTGAGTTTAAGCGCTCGTTTGCCTGCTGGAATTGGCGTGCCGGTCGCGGTGCCGTTATCGTCATCATCAGCCACTGTGCTGACTATTGGTTTAAATTCGGATAGCAAAAGCTTGATGGAGCTGAGAACTTTTGTTGATTGGACTTTAGCGCCGCGCTTGTTGTCGATTCCTGGGGTTGCTGATGTCAATGTATTTGGTGGAGACGTTCAGCAATTGCAAATCCAGATTAAGCCGGAAGTCTTGCAACGCTTTGATTTGGCGATGGAGGATGTGGTCACCGCTGCCGCCAGTGCCGCGCAGTTGAATGGCGCGGGTTTTGTCGAAAACAGCAATCAACGCTTTACCTTACAAGTTAGCGGCCAGCCAATTACCCCAGAGCAATTTCAAGCCCTGATTGTCAAACGCCAAAATGGCAGCACGATTAGCTTGGGCGAGGTGGCTGACATCAGCTATGCCGCCGAGCCGCCGATTAGCGCCGCGCAAATCATGGGCAAACCCGGTGTGGTGATGATGGTGATTGGTCAGTTTGGTGCCAATACTTTGTCGGTTTCCCGACAGGTCGAAGCGGTGCTGGCCGAGTTCGAGCCTTTATTCAAACAACAAGCGATTGATTTCTACTCCCATCTGTTCCGCCCTGCCGATTACATCGAAACTTCTGTCAGCAATTTGTCCGGCCATTTATTGATTGGCGGTTTTTTTGTGTTGCTGATTTTGTATCTATTTTTATTCAATTTACGCACCGCGCTGATTGCGGCGTTGGCGATTCCTTTATCGTTGATGGCGGCCTTGATTGTGTTGCTGGAGAACGGCGTTAATCTCAATATTATGGTGTTGGGCGGCTTGGCGATTGCCTTGGGTGAGGTGGTCGATGATGCGATTATTGATACCGAAAATATTTTCCGGCGCTTGCGGGAAAATCAATTTAAAGCCCAACCTGATAGTTTGGTGAAGGTGATTTATCAAGCCTCGATGGAAGTGCGTGGCTCGGTGGTTTATGCCAGCTTCATTGTCGCTTTGGTGTTTGTGCCCTTATTAACTTTGACCGGTGTGGCGGGGCGTTTGTTTGCGCCGTTGGGTTATTCCTATATTTTGGCGATTTTGATGTCTTTATTGGTGGCGCTGACTTTGACGCCAGCGTTGTGTCATCTGCTGTTAAATCGGCAAATTCCAGATCAAGTTGATCCGCCGCTAATTAAACGCCTGAAACCGATTTATGCCCGTCAATTAAAGTGGGTGGTGCAGCATTTTAAAGGCGTGATGTTGATCAGTATTTTGGCTTGTGTGGTGGGCACACTGGCGTTTTTGCAATTGGATCACAAATTTTTACCAGAGCTGCGCGAAGGGCATTTTATTGTCCACACTGCCAGCGTACCGGGAACCTCATTACAAGAATCAATTCGCGTTGGCAGCTTACTCACCGAACAATTTTTAACCATAGCCGGTGTTGAATCGGTGTCGCAATGGGCGGGGCGAGCGGAACGGGGGGCTGATACTTACGGCAGTCATTACAGTGAATACGAAGTGCGCTTAAAGCCATTGTCTGGCACCGAGCAGCAAGCTGTATTGGATGGCTTGCGCAGTATTTTGGATGCGTTTCCAGGGATTAATTACGAAGCCAATACTTTTTTAACCGAGCGGGTTGATGAAACCATTTCCGGCTATACCGCAGCAGTGGTGGTGAATATTTATGGTAATGATTTCGCTTTGTTAGATGAAAAAGCCCAAGCGGTGGCGCAGTTAATCAAAACCATTGCTGGCGCTGATGACGTGCAACTGCGTTCGCCACCGGCGACGGCGATGTTGCAAGTCGATTTGAATTTGGAATTACTCAAGTTTCGCGGCATTAGCCCTGCGCAAGTGATGGCGGCTTTGCAAACCGCTTATGAAGGTCAAATTGTCGGTAAAAATCTGCAAGGTAATCGGATTTTTAATGTCGCAGTAACCTTGGCACCGGAGCTGCGGCAGCAAGTGGAGTCCTTACAACAATTGCCTTTAAAAAATGCCGAAGGTCAGCGGGTGTTGTTAGGCGAGGTGGCGGATATTCAGCAAGGCGAAGGCCGTTACAACATCCTTCATCAAGGCGCACAACGCGTGCAAACCATTACTTGTAATATTGATGAGCGCGATATGGATGAGTTTATCAATGAACTAAAACAACGTGTCACCAGCGAAATTGATTGGCGACAAGGCAGTTATCCCGAATTTATCGGCGCGGCATTAGAGCAAGCCAAAGCCCGCGAGGCCTTGATTTTACATGCGCTATTGGCTGGGGCTGGGGTGTTATTGCTGATTTTTATTGCCTTGGGCAGTGTCCGCAATGTCGCCTTAACCTTGGTCAATCTGCCATTTGCTTTATTAGGTGGCGTGGCGGCGGTGGTGTTGAGTGATGCCACGCTGTCGGTTGGTTCGTTTGTCGGTTTTATTACTTTGTTCGGAATCACTGTTCGCAACTGCATCATGCTGATTTCCCATTACCAGCATTTAGTCGATCACGAAGGTCAGCAATGGTCGTTAGACACAGCTTTCCGTGGTGCTCAAGAGCGTTTGCCGTCGATTTTAATGACTGCGCTGGTGACGGCGTTGGCAATGCTGCCGATTGCCTTTAATAGCGATAACCCCGGTCGTGAAATCATGGGGCCAATGGCGGCGATTATTGTCGGCGGCTTGGCGTCATCAACTTTGCTGAATTTGCTGTTGTTGCCAGCGATATTGTTAAGGTTTGGGCGGTTTGAACGTCATGAACTCGAATAGCCCTTATAATATGCCTATGTAATCCTCCTATTAGGTGAGCCCATGAAAACGGTCAATGTCAGTGGTTTGAAAAACAATCCCAGTGAAGCCTTGCGAATGGCGCATGATGACATGGTGTTGGTGATGAATAGAAATGAACCT
>CAIZCB010000348.1 GCA_903931355.1 uncultured Pseudomonadota bacterium | reverse complement strand
TTAAAGAGCCGTCATAGCCTTGTGTTGCCAATTGCTTCAGACGCAAGAGCATGTCTTGAATGGTTGATAATGATGAATCTGCTGTTTGCAAAAGATTAGTTGCATCATTCAAGTTTTGAATAGACTGATTTGTGCCATTCAATTGAGATTGCATATTTTGCGCAATAGCTAAGCCAGCAGCATCGTCTTTAGCGCTATTAATACGCAATCCAGAAGATAAGCGCTGAACAGAAGTTGCTAAATTACTTTGGGCATTTGTTAAGCTATTTTGGGCAAATAAAGATGCCAAATTGGTATTAACAACGGTGGACATGAAAATCTCCTTACAAATTAGTTAAGGGTCGCTACCAATATGGCTTTGTTTCCCCAGTAATTTATGTAACGGTCTATTTTTTCGATCCGTTTAGGAGTATTTGTCTTTTTTTGCCCTGCTTATCTAATAAATTATGTAAGTTGTTGTATTTAATGGTTTTTTCTAATTAATTGATCGTGCCAAGCCATGAGTTTCTCAAGTAATAACTATCAAAAACCATCCTTAAATAGCCTTAAATGCCCCTTTACATCTGCAATAACTTCAGTCCAGCTAGCCGAAACAGTCTGTCTAAATAGGCGTAAAGACGGGTACCAGGGTGAGTCGGAGCGATTTAATAACCAACGCCAGCAAGTATCAAAGCGATTGAGAATCCAAGTTGGCTTACCCAATGCAGCGGCTAGATGGGCTGTTGATGTATCTACCGAGACCACCAAGTCCAAATTTTCAATGAGGGCTGCGGTATCAGAGAAATCCTTCAGCTCTGAAGTCAAATTAATTAAGTTAATAGGCCGATCCGATGATTTCAAATAATCTGCCAATTCGGACTCTGCGGGCTCGCCCTTTTGCAAGCTAAACCAATCGAACTGATCGTCAATCATTTGCGCAATCGTCTCCAGGGGAATATTTCGCCGATTATTGACCGACCAAAGCTCAGGCCTATCCGCTCTAAACCCACCAGACCAGACTAAGCCAATCCTTTTCTTGCCGTAAGGTGCCAACCTTTCCTTCCATGCCTGAACCTTATCTAAGGGCGCAGTTAGGTAGCCCCCCCCTGGCGGGGATATTTGTTACATCCGTTCCAAAAAGGTGTGGCAAGCTCATCAAAAAACAATAGAAGTCATGCGGGGGCAAATTAGCCCCTTCTGGTACTAGAGTGATATTTCCCTCCAAACTAGACATAATGGGCATCAAGGGGGCCTGCACTTGCAAAATCACTCTTCCCGCAACACTCGATAGGATAGTTACATATCTGGCAAATTGAATCGTATCACCCATACCCTGCTCACATCGCACCAATATAGTCTTCCCCCCCAACCATTCTTTGCCAGTCCACTCAGTACCTTCGATTCCCGTACCCCACTGAAACATATTCTTACGCCATTCATACTGTAAAAAGCCACCGCTTAAATCGCCAGCGGTCAGTTTGGCCATCGCATAATTAAATCGGCACGTATGGTGACTTGGATGGATTTTCAAACCTTTTTCATAAATTGGCAGTGCCTGATCTAATTTGCCTTGATCAGTAAAAACTAGTCCAAGATTGGCATAGGCATCGGCTAAGTTAGGGCTATATTCAATCGCCTTTTGAAATGCTGAGGCAGCCTCATCTAGCTTCCACAGCCCCCGATAAATAATGCCCCGTTGCGAATAGAGCTGTCCAAGTTCACTACTAT
>CAIZCB010000347.1 GCA_903931355.1 uncultured Pseudomonadota bacterium | reverse complement strand
GTTGTTTTGCTCGGTTTGTCCGTGATAAAGGCCTTACCGATAAAGATGAGGTGGTTGTTGATACTGATGCTGGCCAATTAGTGTTGCGGTTTGATGGTGAAGGTTTGATCACTGTGAATATGGGGATTCCCAGGCACGCGCCACAGCAAATTCCTTTGCTTGCTGATGCTGAGGCGGTTTCTTATGTAGCGCCATTGAGTTCGGGTGAGGTTAAGTTTTCAGCGGTTTCTATGGGTAATCCTCATGCGGTGATTTTGGTTGATGATGTTAATAGCGCACCGGTGGCTGTCGTGGGGGCAGAAATGGAATCGCATCCGCTGTTTCCGCAACGCGCCAATATTGGTTTTATGCAGATTATCAATCGTCAGCAAGTTAAGCTTCGGGTTTATGAGCGTGGTGCGGCTGAAACTTTGGCATGTGGCAGCGGTGCTTGTGCGGCAGTTGTGGCGGGTATTGAGCTAGGTTTGTTAGATCAATTGGTGCAAGTGAGCTTGCCGGGTGGCGATTTAAAAATTAATTGGCAAGGACGGGGGCAACCAGTTTTGATGACGGGGCCGGCAGTTTCTGTTTATGAAGGGCAAATAAATCTATGAATGATAGTCACGAAGGATTGGTTAGTGAGCTGCAGGTTGTTGAGTATTTGCGTTTACATCCCGATTTTTTTCAAAATCATTTGGATTTGTTAGAAAAAATGCATGTGCCTCATCCGAGTGGTGATGCTATTTCTTTAATTTCCAAACAGCTGGAAGTTTTTAGAGCTAGACATCAAGAGCAGGAAACCCAGTTAACGGCTTTGATCGAGATTGCTAGAGATAATGATGCGGCGTTTAATCGGATGCATGAATTAACCTTGGCAATGCTGGAAGCGAGAAGTTTGGAGGATGCTGTTGCTAATTTGGGTGAGGTGTTGGCCGAGTGTTTCTTGACCGATTTTGTGGCGATCAAAATTATTAAGGATTATCCGCAGTCGCCGATTAGTAATTTGTTTGTGTCTCCCGACGATAGCAATTTGAAGTATTTTGCGAATGAGCTAAATACCAATAAGCCAAAATGTGGGCGGCCTACTTTTGTTCAGTCGTGCTTTTTGTTTGGTGATGTCGCGCCAGAAGTGAAGTCGTGCGCGATTATTCCTATGGCGTTTACTGAAATGGAAGGGCTTTTGGCGATTGGTAGTCGCGATGAGTCTCGGTTTCATTACAGTATGGGTGGGTTGTTTTTGACGCAAATGAGTGAAGTGATTGGTACGCGTTTAATTGCTTTAATGCAGCAGCTTGATTGATGCAAGATTCGGCGTTCCAAAGTTTGCAGGCATTTTTTGATGAATTGTCGGCAACAATTGGCGCTTCGGTGCATACGATTAATGCGTATCAGCGAGATTTGAACGGGTTAGTTGATTTTTGTGTTGAGCAATCCTTGCAAGATTGGTCAGAAGTTCAGGTTAGTCATGTACGCCAATTTGTCGCAATGCGGCATAAAAATGGCATCAGTGGTAAATCCATTCAGCGAGAGTTGTCGGCAATTCGTAGCTTTTATCGATTTTTGTTAAAAACAGCGCTTGTTGTACAAAATCCTGCAAAAACCGTTCGTGCGCCAAAGGTTGCTAAGAAGTTGCCGAAAATTTTGGATGTTGATCAGGTTGCGGGTGTTTTAGATGCAAATCCAGATCAGGTGTTGGATGTGCGTGATTTGGCTATGTTTGAGCTGTTTTATTCATCGGGCTTACGTTTAAGTGAGTTGGTGATGTTGGATATAGCGGATATCAGGCTGGCAGAGGGTTTTGTTCGGGTCAGATTCGGTAAGGGCGGCAAGGAGCGGCAAGTGCCTGTTGGAGCAAAAGCGATTGAAGCCATTCGGTATTGGTTGAATTCGCGACCAGATATCAGTTCGCAAGCTGTATTTGTTTCAATGCGCGGCGCTAGGTTGAGTCAGCGTAATGTTCAATTACGTTTAGAACGGTGGTGTAAAAAGAATGGATTGGCCGAACATGTTCATCCGCATATGTTTAGGCATTCATTTGCTAGTCATTTATTGGAAGCCAGTCAGGATATAAGAGCGGTTCAAGAGTTGCTTGGTCACGCAAATATCAATACTACTCAAATCTATACACACCTTGATTTTCAACACTTGGCGGCGGTTTATGACAACGCTCACCCAAGGGCAAAGAAAAATAAATGAAAATAAAGCTTGACGAATAGTGAGAAAACGCTAAAATGAGCGGCTCATCAGGACACATTGAAACGAAAGTTCTTCGGGTCTTGCTGAGTTGCTTGATGCTGCTAGTGATTGATTTTGCTAGGTTTTATTCTTGTATCT
>CAIZCB010000346.1 GCA_903931355.1 uncultured Pseudomonadota bacterium | reverse complement strand
GCCCGCTTTATGCGGGCTTTTTATTGCCTGTTACTTCTGTCAAATTGGCTAGAGGGCCAATTTGTCATATAATTCAGTCCTCTGCACTTTAACTTAGCCAGCATATTCAGATTGGCTTAGCTATCGGCAGCTATTCAGACATTGTTCACCCCAAAATCAAAAGGCTTATCATGGCACGCGTTACCGTTGAAGATTGTTTAGAAAATATTGAAAACCGTTTCAAACTGGTTTTATTAGCCAGTAAAAGAGCTCGTCAGTTAGAAAAAGGCGCTGACGAATTTGTTCCACGCGGTAAAGACAAAGATACCGTTGTTGCATTGCGCGAAATCGCTGCGGGTTTTGTTACCGAAGCTAATGTCGATCTTCTGCATAGAGTGGGTCATATTTCTGAAACCCAACTAGATATCTAAGCTATTGCATGTCAGAGATAGCCGACTCCCCCTCCATATCCAGCGTAGAACTTCCTGAAGAAAAACTTCTAAAACAACTCTGCGCTATTTTGCACGGCTATCTCGATGAAAACCAAATCAATGCGGTGATTCGCGCTTATCATTTAAGCGCCGCCGCCCACAGCGGACAGTTTCGTAAAAGTGGTGAAGCTTATATCTGCCACCCCGTTTCAGTTGCGATTATCTTGGCATCGATGCACATGGATGCCCACGGCGTCATGGCCGCGATTCTGCATGATGTCATTGAAGACACATCCATCAGCAAAGAAGAATTAAGCGCCGAATTTGGCCCTGAAGTTGCTGACTTGGTTGATGGCGTCACCAAATTATCAAAAATCGACAGCCGCTCTCGTGCCGAAGCGCAAGCTGAAAATGTTCGCAAAATGTTTTTGGCGATGGCTAAAGACTTGCGAGTCATCATCGTCAAACTGGCTGATCGTTTACACAATATGCAAACCATGGGCAGTATGCCCAGCGATAAAAAACGCCGGATTGCCAAAGAAACTTTAGAAATTTACGCACCGATTGCCAATCGCCTCGGCATGAACGAAGTGCGACATCAACTAGAAGCACTCGGCTTCAAAGCGCTATACCCAAACCGCTACGCCGCGCTAAGCAGTGCTGTCAAAAAATCACGCGGCAATCGCAAAGAAATCGTCGATACCATCCAAAGCACCATCCAAAACCGTGTCATTGAAATGGGCATGGATTGCACTTTGACCGGTAGAGAAAAAAACGTCGCCAGCATTTATCACAAAATGGTGACCAAAAAAATCTCCTTTAGTGATGTGTTTGATGTTTATGCTTTCCGCATTTATTGCCACAACGTCGATGACTGCTACCGCGCTTTAGGCTGCGTTCATAATTTATTTAAGCCAATTCCCGGGCGTTTTAAAGATTACATTGCCCTGCCAAAAGCCAACGGCTATCAATCTTTGCACACCATTTTAATTGGCCCCTATGGTGTGCCGATTGAAATCCAAATCCGCACCCAAGAGATGCACCGGATGTCGGAATCAGGCATCGCAGCGCATTGGCTGTACAAATCTGACAAAGATAAAAGCGAAACCATCCGCGCCCGCGCTAATGAATGGTTACGCGATTTACTGGAAATCCAAAAATCTGCTGGCGACTCGCTGGAGTTTATCGACAATCTTAAAGTCGATCTTTTCCCTCAAGAAGTGTTTGTCTTCACCCCCAAAGGCAAAATCATCAAACTACCGCGCGGCGCCACTATCGTCGATTTTGCTTACATGGTGCATACCGATGTCGGCAACGCCTGTATCTCGGCGCGAATTGACAAAAAACTGGTGCCGCTGCAAACCAAGCTTGAAAACGGCATGACCATTGAAGTGATTACCGCCGCTTGGGCCAGACCCAATCCGCTATGGCTGAACTACATCACCACCGCCAAAGCTCGCAGCTGTATTCGCGCTTATCTGAAAAACTTCAAACAACAAGAAGCAATCAATCTAGGCCGCCGCTTGCTGGAAAAAGAACTGCAAAGCATCAACATCCAACTCGACCAAGTTGATAACCAACGCATGTTGCAAGTGCTACAAGTGTTGAAAAAGCATTCCCTCAACGAATTGCTAGAAGACATTGGCCTTGGCAACAAAATGCCGTTCTTAGTCGCCAAACACATTGCCCAAACCGACGCCAATGCTGGCGTTAAACTCGACGACCACCCTCCTAAAGCCAATACCCCATTAGTCATCAAAGGCACCGAAGGCATCGTCGTCAGCTTGGCTAAATGCTGCCGCCCGATTCCTGGCGACCCGATTATCGGCTTCTTTAACCCAGGCAAAGGCATCGTGGTTCATCATCACGAATGCCGCAACAGCAGCGAAGTTCGCAAAAAACAAACCAGCTGGCTAGATGTCGAATGGTGTTCAGAAGTGATCGGTGAATTTTCATCAGAAATTCGCATTGAGCTACTTAACCAACGCGGTTCATTAGCCACCATCGCCTCGACTATTTCCACGATGGATTCCAATATCGAAAACATTACCGTCGTCAGCCAAGATGACCGTGTTTCGGTGGATTTACTGACATTAGCGGTTCGTGACCGAGTTCACTTGGCCACCATTATTCGTCAACTGAAAAAACTTTCGATTGTTTTAAAAATTACTCGTTTAAAGGCATAACATGAGCAAACAAATTATCTCTACCCCACTGGCTCCGGCCGCAATTGGCACTTATTCACAAGCGGTTAAAGTCGATAACACCGTGTATTTATCCGGCCAAATCGCCCTTGATCCAGAAACCATGCAAGTCGTTGAAGGCGACATCAGCGTGCAAATCCGTCGGGTATTTGACAATTTAAAAGCCGTTGCTGAAGCAGCTGGCGGTGATTTTTCTGACATCGTTAAACTCAACGTATTTTTAACTGACTTAGGCCACTTCCCTATCGTCAACGAAATCATGGCAGAATACTTTCAACAACCTTATCCAGCTCGTGCCGCTGTTGGCGTTGCTGCCCTGCCTCGTGCGGTGGGTGTCGAAATGGACGGCGTAATGGTGTTAGCAAAATAAGCCGCTGAACCATGAGTATTAGCGAACCGCTGCAATTACCTGTTACTCATCTCTCAGGCATCGGTTCGCAATCTGCCAGCCGCCTAGAAAAATTAGGCATTCATACCCTGCAAGACCTGCTGTTCCACCTCCCGCTACGCTACCAAGATCGCAGTCGCGTTACGCCAATCAGCCAATTAGTCGTCGGCAGCTCGGCCTTAGTCTGTGGCAAAGTGGAATTCATCGACAGCATCCAACGCGGTCGCGCCAGTGTCATTTGCCGGATTGCTGATGACAGCGGCAGTTTATCGCTCCGTTTTTTCCACTTTTCCGTGCAACAAGCGCAAAGCTTAAAACCTGGCACTTTAGTTGGTTGTTATGGCGAAATTCGCTATGGCTATGCCGGCTTAGAAATCGCCCATCCCGACTACAAACTGATTCAATCCGCCGAACAACTCACCGAAGCTACACTAACCCCGATTTACCCCTTAACCGAAGGCCTGCCGCAAGCCACCTTACGCAAAGCCATCAAACAAGCGCTCAGTTTGTGTTTAGACAAAGCCAAAGTCACCGACTGGCTACCCGTTAGTTTGCTACAACAACACCGCTACCCCTCGCTGAACGAAGCCCTCAGCACCCTGCACAGTCCACCGGCGCATTTATCAGTAGACAATTTCAGCTCTGGCAATTTACCGGCTTTAAAACGCTTAGCCTTTGAAGAATTACTCGCCCACCATTTAGCCTTATTACAAGGCAAACTGCATTACAAAGTCTGGCAAGCGCCAGCATTTAAGCTAAACCAAACCATCAAACAACAATTCATCAAAAACCTGCCGTTTCAACTCACCAATGCCCAACAACGGGTATTGAATGAAATCGAAGCCGACTGCGCCCAAGCCCAGCCAATGCTGCGTCTGGTTCAAGGCGATGTCGGCTCAGGTAAAACCGTGGTCGCAGCAATTGCCGCCTTAACCGCGATTGACAACGGCTTTCAAGTCGCTGTGATGGCACCCACCGAATTATTAGCCGAACAACATTTCCGCAACTTCGGCGCTTGGTTTGCCGATAGCAGTATCAAGGTCGCCTTTCTCAGCGGCCAAATCAAAGGCAAAAGCCGCCAAGCCACCTTAGAAAGATTAGCCGACGGTAGCGCTGGCATCGTGATTGGCACCCATGCCCTATTTCAAGACAGCGTGCAATTCCAAAATCTCGGCTTAATTATCATCGATGAACAACACCGCTTCGGCGTCCACCAACGCCAAGCGCTGCGGGAAAAAGGCCAACTCAACGGCCTACGTCCACACCAATTGATTATGACTGCCACGCCAATTCCCCGCACGTTGGCGATGTTGAATTACTCAGATTTAGATATTTCGATTATTGACGAACTGCCACCGGGTCGCAAAGCCGTCGTCACCAGCGTCATCAGCAGCGAACGCCGTCCAGAAGTAATCGCCAAACTGGCTAACTGGGCCGCCGAAGGCAAACAAGCCTACTGGGTTTGTACCCTGATTGAAGAATCGGAAGTTTTACAATGTGAAGCCGCCGAAAAAACCGCCGCCTTTTTAGCCGAAGCCCTGCCGAGCGTCAGAGTTGGCTTAGTGCATGGCCGAATGAAAGCCAGTGAAAAAGACGCGGTGATGCAAGCCTTTAAAAATCAACAATCTGATTTGCTAGTCGCCACCACGGTAATCGAAGTCGGCGTTGATGTCCCCAACGCTAATTTAATGGTAATCGAAAACCCCGAACGCCTAGGGCTATCACAACTGCATCAATTACGCGGTCGAGTTGGACGCGGCAGCCAAGACAGTTACTGCCTGCTGCTTTACCAAACCCCGCTGTCGCAATTTGGCAAACAACGACTGGCGATTTTAAAAGAAAGCAACGACGGCTTCGTGATTGCCGAAAAAGACCTTGAACTACGCGGCCCCGGCGAAGTCATGGGCACCCGCCAAACCGGTCAACTGCAATTTAAAATCGCCGATCTTGAACGCGATACCGGCCTATTGGATTTAATTGCAGACGCCGCCCAACAGCTTTATCAACAGCATCCTGAAAATATCAAACCCTTAATTGAGCGCTGGATAGGTAACACCAAACATGGTTATCAGGAAATTGCTTGAAGACTAAGGTTTTGCTATCCCCACCTACTGCACTTATTACATAAGTTGCCTTATCGATGTTTTTTGGGTTTTAAACACTGGTTGGCGATATCAAATGCGGGGTAACATCAGTTAAAAAAGTCGAAATTCCTGCTAAGCCTTGAGCACCATTAGCCAAAGCCAGCTCCAAATCATCCAAACACAAACCACCTAAAGCATAAACCGGTAAATTGACTTGTTCGATTAGATCATTCATTTGCTGCCAGCCTAAAGGCTTAGCATCGGGATGGGTGCTGGTGGTTTGAATTGGCGCTAATACCGCAAAATCCAAACCCAATGTTTCAGCAAGACGCAATTGATCAAGATTATGACAAGATGCGCCGACCAAACCTTCTGGCCGTTGCTGACAAGCTTGTAGAGCACTACTACTCAAATGAACGCCATCGCCCGGAAAATCTGACAACAGCAAATCACTATTCACGATTAATTTCACCGAACTTTGCTGACAAATCGCTAACACTTGTTCAGCGACAAATTGACGAGATTCAATTGGCAAAGACTTTAACCGCAACTGAATTAATCTAACCCCAGCCTGTAAAAACTGCTGACAACGCGCCAACACTTGTTCAGCGCTATTGCCTTCCAAAATCCCGTAATAACTTGGCAATAATGCCGCTTTGATAATCGGCAAATTCGCGGCTGGAAAAGCAAAATCGCTTAATTGCTGCGGCGCTATCCATTGCAAAGCTTGGCCTTCACAACCCCAAGCCTCGCCGTCAAAATCATCCACCGACCAAACATCTAACAACACCCGTCTGTCACCATAATCATGGCGAACTTTGATTAACGGCTGGGCGGTTTTAACCTCAATCCCTACTTCTTCGCGCAACTCGCGAACCAAGGCTTGTTGTGGCGTTTCACCGGCTTCGAGCTTGCCACCGGGAAACTCCCACAAACCGCCTTGATGGGCATGTTTGGCGCGTTGGGTAATTAAGATTCGACCATTGCCATCGCGAACCACCGCAGCGGCAACATGCAAAACATCAGCTATCATTAGGAACGGTATTCGGCGTTAATCCGCACATATTCGTAAGAAAAATCACAAGTCAGCACTTCTTCGCGCGCCTCGCCACGACCTAAACGCACAGTCACAGTGATTTCTTCCTGATTCATTTCTTGCTGACCGGCTTGCTCGGTATAAGACCCAGCACGACCACCGTTTTCGACAATACACACCGCGCCCAGATAAATTTCGATTTTATCCAGCACCATGTTTTGCACACCGGCTCTACCGACAGCGGCTAAAATCCGCCCCCAATTGGGATCGCTGGCGAAAAAGGCCGTTTTGACTAACGGTGAATGAGCAATGGTTTTTGCGACTTGTACCGCTTCTGCGCTAGTTTCGGCTTGCTCAACCACAATCCTCATTAACTTGGTCGCGCCTTCGCCATCGCGAACAATCAATTCCGCCAAGCGCTTGCAAACCCGAGTCACCGCTGCCGCAAAGCGTTGATAATCGTCGCTATCGGCTAAAATTTCTGGCGCTGCACTAGCTCCACTGGCTAACAATACACAAGCATCATTCGTTGAGGTGTCGCCATCAACGGTGATTCGATTGAATGAAACTTCGGTAGCCGCCGATAAACATTGTTGCAACAAAGCTTGGCTGATACGGGCATCAGTGGCCATAAAGCCCAACATAGTCGCCATATTCGGCTGAATCATCCCCGCGCCTTTGGAAATACCGGTAATCACCACCGGATGACCGCCAATTTCAATCTGCTCTGAAGCGCCTTTAGGAAAAGTATCGGTGGTCATAATCGCCCGTGATGCTCTATCCCAATGATTTTCAGCAAAATTGGCAACCGCCGCAGGCAAAGCTGCGGTTAATTTAGCCAAAGGCAAAGGCTCGCCAATCACGCCAGTCGAAAACGGCAACACTTGATCATTTGCGCCACCGACTAAGGCCGCGACATACCGACAACTACTCAGCGCATCACGCATCCCTTGCTCACCAGTACCCGCATTAGCATTGCCAGAATTAACCAGTAACCAACGCGGCGCTTGTGATAAATGTGCTCTAGCCACAGTCACCGGAGCCGCGCAAAACGCATTTTGGGTAAACACCGCCGCGCATGTACCGCCCTCGGCCATTTCGATTAACAAAATATCATCACGCACGGTTTGCTTAATGCCGGCATTACAAGTACCGATTTTGACGCCTTTAACCTGCTGCATTTCAGGGAATGAAGTATCACCGACTGCCATAAAATTTCCTGCTAAAAATTGTAATTAAACTACTTGTAAAACAATCACATACTCGCCATTTTCAGCGCGAGTTTCTAATACCGTATGACCATTAATCCGACACCAAGCCGGAATGTCCTGCATCACTCCAGGATCGGTACATTCGACGGTTAAAATGTCACCACTTTGCAAGGTTTTGACTTTATCCTGAGTGCGAATCACCGGCAAAGGACACAGCATTCGCCGCACATTTAAGGTTTCCTGACTCATACAAACCAAGCCTCTGGAATTTCGTCGGCTAATAACGGCTTGACGGTGATATTGCGTTCATTGCCTTGTTGATCGCGCAAAGTCACTTCCACTTGTTCAGCTTCACGACCTTGACCATAACGCGCCAAAATCTGTGCCGCCAAATGCAAATCATCGTCATCAGCCGTGCCATCAATCAACACCAAAGGCCCGCGATGACTATGGCAATTCATGCTCATGTATTCTTTTTTATAGCCGCTCATAAACTGCGACTCGCCATCTTCACGAGCAATAATCATTTTAAAATGTGGCTTAGGACGAATATGGCGACCGACTTTCAACAACATCACATCGTCTAATTCATAATCGCGTTTGCCACGCGCTTTCCATAAATCGACCAGTTTTAAAGAATAACTTTCATCGGTCAAGAAACAGCAACCACCGGCTGGCTGAGCAAAATCAGTGAAGCCAAACTGTTCCGCCAACGCAAATTGCGGCTTACGCGAACGGCCAGTAATGTCGAATAATTGGTTTCTATCAATCCAGCCTTCACGCTCAGGCAAGGTAGCCGGTAAGTTCTTGGCGCATAAAGGCCGCACTAACAAATCATCAGCACCGGATTGGGCAGCGATAATCGGCATGGTTTGTTTACGCTGTGACATTGGGCGTTGGCCGATCACTTCGCCGGTGATGATGAAATCAAAACCGTTTTCCAGCATCCATTGTTTCGCTTTGTTGACCATAAAAATCTTGCAATCTAGGCAAGGATTCATGTTGGCGCCATAGCCGTGTTTGGGATTGAGCAATACTTGTTTGTATTCCTCAATAATATCAATGATATGTAATTTGATACCTAGCTGCTCAGCGACCCATAAAGAGTTATTGCGCTTAGGTTTGTCGGAATCGCGTTTGCGAATTGCGTGGGTGTGACCCTCAACACAAAAACCGGTGAAAAAATTGATACCTTCGACATGGATGCCCTGCTCCATTACCGCTTTGGTGGCGAGCATGGAATCTAAGCCCCCAGAAATTAAGGCGACTGCTTTACGTTGCTGACTCATTGGCTAGTTTTATTGACGACAAAAATGGCGGCATTATAACCGTATAGCGGGGATAGACCGAGATTAGTGGTTAGCTCGATTAGTTTGATCTAGTAGCATTACCATTGGTAGTTTTCCGTAAGTTACGTAATTTCCAGAACAAACGGAGAAATAGTGAGGTTCATGAGCTTGAGGGATTAGATGTTCAATG
>CAIZCB010000345.1 GCA_903931355.1 uncultured Pseudomonadota bacterium | reverse complement strand
TGGTTGAGTTATTGAATTCGGCAGTGGAAGCGGTGGTTGATCGGGTTGGGCTGGAGCATCATGAGTTGTCTGGTCGTGCGAAAGATATTGGCTCGGCGGCGGTGATGTTGTCGCTAATCTGGGCTGCGGTAACTTGGGCGTTGATTTTGTTATAAATTAACAGCGCTAGGCGGCAGATTCAGTTTTGCCGCCTTTGCTTGCTATTGGTTTAAATCGGAGGGTTTTGATCCGATATTTCTACTTTTAAGCTAGGTTCCTCCATCCCTTTAATAGCCGCTAAATCAACAATCTGATTGCTAAGCGTGTCATTTGATAGCGCTATTTCGGTCATTGCGGCAATCAGGTGTCTAAGCTTTAAACCCTTGTGTCTTGAAAAATTTTTAAGGGTTTCGTAAACGTCTAAATCCAACGAGACTTTCTTTCTATCGTCTTTTTTTGCTGACTTTGACATGATTAATCTCTCCTTATTTGGTTAAGTTAATGTAAGTTTAAATTAATAACATAACGATTTTTTTGGCGCTACCTTGTCGATGGCTAAATTGATTTTTGCTGTCATATTTTTGTCACAGAACGCTTGTAATCTAAGGGCTCAAACAAGTGAAAATATGAGAGAAGATGATGGAAGTAATTACTAGAAAACCCAAAGAGCTTTTAGAAATTGAACGAGTCATTAGTGATTTGGCGCAAGATTTAAGCCACCCTTTACACAACACCAGACATCCGTATCATCGCGATAGCGTTCAGGCGTTCAATGATTTGATGGCTCATGCCGACATGATGCGTCAAAGTTGGGCATCACATTAAGTCGCGTTAGGTAATTTACTAATCTTCAACGGCTACTTTGCCGATCATTTTTGCCCTAAACCAAGATTTTGAAGCTTGTGAAAGTATCAATTGCTTGGCTTGGGTAGCACTTCCAATAACTATCAATGAAAACTTATACCATCCGTCCTTTAGATGACACGCCGGAGGCACTAGCGGCTGCCGTCAATTTGCTGAGTTCCAATTGCCCCAGTGAATCTGAACGCTATGAAAAAGAGCGCTTAGTGACCGAGATAAATTCAGTTGAGGAGCAACCGTTTTATAAAAAGTTTTTCGCGGCTTATGATCTTGAAGGTGCGTTGATTGCTGTTGGTGGGATTAAGGCGGCTGATTGGGCTTCTGATACCCATATACTTTATATGATGGCGGTGGAGGTAGCGCATCGCGGTAAAGGTGTCGGCTCTGGATTGGAAGCTGCACGGATTCAATGGATGCGGGATAATTTTGCTCATGGACGCTGCCTGGTTAGCACCAAACATAAAAAGCGTTTTGAGCGTTGGGATTTTGAAATTGTCAGTGAAATAAATGACAGATATTTGATGATCTTAGAGTTTTAGGCTATTTATCCACTTAATTTGTTAAACAAGTAAATTAGAAATACCCTCTGATAAGGTTCAAGTCATGACTATCAAACACACCCCATTGGTAACCGCTTTATTACTAATCTCTGCCACCGCATCTTGGGCAGATAACACCATTGAAACCCCCGAATTCTGGCTACAAAACGGCCAAATGGCGATTACCGACAGCGAGCAGTTAAAGCCGCAAAAGGGATCTGCTAAAAACGTGATTTTGTTTGTTGGTGACGGCATGGGCATTTCGACCATTACCGCCGCGCGGATTTTAGAAGGTCAGGCGCAAGCCAATAATCGTGGCGGCGAAGAGCATTCATTGAGTTTTGAAAAACTGCCTTATCTGGCTTTGTCGAAAACCTATAGCGTTAATCAACAAACCTCGGATTCGGCGCCGACCATGACCGCAATTATCAGCGGCGTTAAAACCAATGATGGTGAATTGTCTGTCAGTAGCGCCGTCAATCGCAAAGAGAAAAACGCTGACATCGTTAAAGCCCAGCAAGTCAAAACCATCATCGAACAAGCCGAAGAGCATGGTTTATCAACCGGCATTATTTCCACCGCCAGAATTACCCACGCCACCCCCGCTGCTTGTTATGCCCATACTTCCGAGCGTGATTGGGAGTCTGACGCGCAAATCCCCGCTGATGCCACTGTCACCGATATTGCCAAACAATTAATCAACTTTAGTTATGGCAATGGTTTGGAAGTAGCATTAGGTGGCGGTCGCAGTATGTTTCTACCCAGCACCACGCCTGATCCAGAAGATGCCGGCAAGTTTGGTAACCGCAAAGATGGGCAGGATTTAACCCAGCAATGGTTAGCCAATTACCCGCAAGCGGCTTATGTCTACGATCGTGCTGGTTTTGACGCGATTGATCCCAAACAAACTGATCACTTACTCGGTTTGTTCGAGCGTTCGCACATGGAATATGAACATGACCGCCCTAGCGACACTGCCGGCGAACCGTCGCTGACCGAGATGACCGCCAAAGCGATTGATTTATTGGCGAAAAATAAAAAAGGCTATGTATTAGTGATAGAAGCGGGACGAATTGATCAAGCTCATCATGCCGGCAATGCCTTTCGCGCTTTAACCGATACCATCGAATTATCTAATGCGGTTCGCCAAGCTCAGCAAAAGACTAATCCTAAAGATACGCTGCTGATTGTTACTGCTGATCACAGTCACACTTTTACCATTGCTGGCTATCCGCAACGCGGCAACCCGATTTTAGGGTTAGTTAAAGAAGTCGGTAAAACCACGCCAGCTACCGATAAAAACGGTCAGCACTACACCACTTTAAGCTATGCCAATGGCCCAGGTTATCGTGGTGCAACTGATCATCATGATTTGAACGACGGTGACAGCTTGAACCCTGACTTTTTACAACAAGCAAGCGTGCCTTTAGAAAGCGAAACCCATGCTGCTGAAGATGTAGCGATTTTTGCCAGTGGCCCGAAAGCGCATTTATTCCACGGCATTCAAGA
>CAIZCB010000344.1 GCA_903931355.1 uncultured Pseudomonadota bacterium | reverse complement strand
TGCTCAGGTGTGTTTCGAGGGGCTTTATACATGAATTAAAGCTTTTGAAAAACACGGGTTGATAATACAAGGGTGGATAAGCGCCAGCGTCATCCACCATTCAAGCCTTAAAATACCGGACTCGTTCTATATTGATTCAAGCCGTTTAATCAAATCCGAATGTATGTGATGGGATTTTCAGTAATTAGGCCTCATTCGGCGGATGACGCTAACGCTTATCCGCCCTACGGCCCTGAGAAGTAAGTAACAAAGGCATAAAAATCGAAATCTATTTTGTCGAGTTAATGTATTCATTCTTCGTACATCGGCTTAGTCAATATTTATAACTTCTAGAAGCGCAGTTATTAGAATAGCTAACGATCACAACGCTTGTGAATTGCATACTTTGCACCATTCCAACGCCAGACAGGAAAGCAGAAGCCAGGGCCGGTAATCTCGATTTCAGGATAGCCATCTGAAACTGATTTTAAAAGTCTATATCCGCCTGCAGAAAACCCAAAATTTTCTTGCCACTGATTATTTTTATCTTTTATTAAGAGCGACAAATAAAAACCTGCATTCCCAAAGCATGAACTTTCTACCATTATGAATATTTCGGAGTTTCCATCTTTGTTCAAATCAACCAACTCTATATCTGGTTCAACTTCTTGTTCACAAACGTCAACAAGCTTTCCGTTAACTTCTTTTATATCGAGAATCTTATAGATAGATTGAAGATCAACATCTGAAGGCAATAGGGGGGATTGTTTATTTTTTGCTATGGATGTTGTGTGAGTGAGGCTTAATATCAAAAGTACTGCCACTCTAAATTTGGTAGATATGTACATAAGTAATTAAACAAAAGTAAACAGGGAACCAGCCGTAGGGTGGATAAGCGCCAGCGTCATCCACCATTCAAGCCTTAAAATACCGGACTCGTCTATATTGATTCAAGCCGTTTAATCAAATCCGAATGTATATGATGGGATTTTCAGTAATTAGGCCTCATTCGGCGGATGACGCTGACGCTTATCCGCCCTACGGCCCATCGTAAGCAACATAGGTTGTGCCGAACAAAGAGCCTCAACCACTTACGGACTCACGATTGCCGCTGAACCAAGTACTTGAATTTCTGCAGTTTCCAAAGCGGCTGTAGTAAGGGTGAACAGCAACTTTTTCGGTGCGTTCGGAACCGACCACTCGTAGGATACGGTTTGAGTTTCACCGTTTACAGTGGTTTGAGCCTGCTCGTTTAGGACTTGCTTGGCAGTCAAAGGTGATGGCACGTTTGTAACTAGATCGGTGAACAACTTCCTTGCTACCTCAGTGTTTGCCCTCCGCCCATGCACAAGGCACACGGGTTTATCTCTAAGAAGAGCAAGCACAAACATTCCATGTTTATCTGGAACTGGCCAAGCGTCACCGAGATTACCTGCCAAGAAGCGCTCCGCCTTCTCAGGAGGAAGCGCGGGCACCGACTTGAGTTTTTCTCGAAGAGCCCCAAAATTCGTTAAATTCTTCAGGCAAAGCGAAGCATAGATACTGGCGAATGAATTTGCTTGATCTTCAGCTTCATCAGCAAAGCAACTATTCGAAGCAAGGCTAAGCATAAGTATCACGGCAATAAATTTGGGCATGTAAATCCTCGTGAAATCTAAATAAAATCAGTGGGCATAGGTTTACACCTGCCCACTCCCCCAACTATCCCTCAACGTCACAGTGCGATTGAACACCAATTTTTCAGCGGTACTATCCGCATCCAAGCAAAAATAGCCGGTACGCTCAAATTGAAAACGACTTTCTGTGCTGGCATTAGCTAAGCTGGCTTCGACGCGGCAATCGCTTAATATTTCTAGCGAGTTTGGATTGATGCCATCAAGGAAGTTGTCGAGTGTGTCTGGGTTTGGGTGGCTGAACAAGCGGTCGTATAAACGTAGCTCGGCAGGAATTGCATGAGCTTCGGAAACCCAGTGAATTACGCCTTTTACTTTGCGGCCTTCTGGATTTTTGCCCAAGGTAGCGGGATCGTAACTGCAACGCAATTCAACGATGTTGCCGTTGTCGTCTTTAATAATTTGTTCGCATTTAATTACATAAGAGCCGCGCAAACGCACTTCGCCGCCAGGAATTAAGCGTTTAAAGTCTTTCGGCGGGGTTTCTTCAAAATCGTCTTGTTCGATCAAAATCACTTTTGAGAACGGCACTTCACGATGGCCTTGCTCTGGCTGTTGTGGGTGATTGGCGATTTGGTAAGTTTCGGTTTTGCCCTCTTCCCAGTTTTCGATCACAACTCTTAATGGTCTTAACACCGCCATGGCTCGCGGTGCGTTTGCGTTTAAGTCTTCGCGGATGCAGTTTTCCAAAACGCCCATTTCAATCCATGAGTTGTTTTTGGTGACACCAATACGCTCGCAAAATTCGCGAATCGCGGCTGGGGTAAAACCTGCACGACGCAGGCCGGCAATGGTTGGCATTCTTGGATCATTCCAACCGTTGACGTGGTTTTCGGTGACTAATTGCAATAGTTTACGTTTGCTGACGATGGTGTATTCAAGCTGTAAACGCGCAAATTCGATTTGTTGCGGATGGGCTGGGGTTTGTAATTTGTCCAGAACCCAGTCGTAAAGCGGGCGATGGTCTTCAAACTCTAAGGTGCAAATCGAATGAGTAATGCCTTCGATGGCGTCAGAAATGCAGTGGGTGTAATCGTACATTGGGTACAAACACCAAGCATCGCCGGTGCGTTGGTGATGAACGCGGCGAATTCGGTAAATAGTTGGATCGCGCAGATTGATGTTGGGCGATGCCATGTCAATTTTGGCGCGGAGCACGTATTGGCCATCAGCAAATTCACCGGCACGCATACGGGCGAATAAATCCAGATTGTCTTCGATGGAACGGCTACGGTCGGTGCTTTCGACGCCTGGCTCGGTTAAGGTGCCGCGATCAAGGCGCATTTGTTCGGCGGTTGAGCTGTCAACATAGGCATCGCCTTGTTTAATTAGCTGTACGGCGTATTGATAGAGTTGTTCGAAATAATCTGAGGCGTGGTATTTGCCAGCCCATTTAAAGCCTAACCAAGCGACATCGCGCTCAATCGATTCCATGTATTCGATGCTTTCTTTTTCGGGATTGGTATCGTCAAAACGCAGATTGCAGGTGCCGTTATTTTCGGCAGCTAAGGTAAAGTTTAAGCAAATCGATTTGGCGTGGCCGATGTGTAAATAGCCGTTTGGCTCTGGCGGAAAACGGGTGGCAACTTTGCCTTGGTTTTTATTGGACGCCAAATCAGCAGCAATAATGTGGCGGATAAAATTCGATGAAACAGGGCTATCAGGAGCTGACATGATGATTTTGGCCTAGAGTTTAGAGAATATGCTGCCATTTTAGCGACTTTGGCGCCTCTGAGCAAAGCGCCATCCTTGGTTAAAGCCCAGATAATTCAATGATTCGGTGAGATTAATTAAACTATTAGCACTCAATGCTAACGAGTGCTAGAATTCGGTCATTACTATTTTTGATTCAAATCGGAGGCACAATGAACAATTCTTTAGCGTTGCCGATCAATTTATCGGTCGGAACATTTGATTCTTACCTTAATTTAATAGGCCGAATGCCAAGACTGAGCGCCGAGCAAGAACATGAGCTTGCTGTACGCTATCGTGACAACGAAGACTTAGAAGCTGCTCGGCAATTGGTTATGTCCAATTTACGCTTTGTGGCGCACATTGCGCGTGGTTTTTCTGGCTATGGTTTGCCGTTGGCGGATATTGTTCAAGAAGGCAATATTGGCTTGATGAAAGCGGTTAAGCGTTTTGATCCTGATATGGGCGTGCGTTTAGTGTCTTTCGCGGTGCATTGGATCAAAGCCGAAATTCACGAATATGTGATTAAAAACTGGCGTATGGTGAAAGTGGCGACCACAAAAGCGCAACGTAAGCTGTTTTTCAATCTACGCAAGATGAAAAAAGACACCAGCACCTTGTCACCTGATGATGCTGAAGCGATTGCGGAAAACTTGGATGTTGATGTTAAAACCGTTTATGAAATGGAACGCCGATTGGATGGGCATGATGTCAGCTTAGAGCCAAGTGGTGATGACGATGACACCAGCATCGCGCCTATTGCCTATTTAGAACAACACGGTGCTGATCCTGCGGTCATTCTGGAAAACAGCAACTGGGAAAATCGTCAGGAAGATTTGCTGATGGATGCATTAGAAAATCTTGATGATCGTAGTCGCGACATTTTGACCAGCCGTTGGTTAAGTGAAGAAAAGTCTACCCTGCATGATTTAGCCGCGCGTTACAACGTCTCTGCGGAACGGATTAGACAGCTTGAACAAAACGCCATGAAAAAGCTAAAAGCCGCTTTTGTCATAGCAGCGTAATAAAAAGCTTGGCAAAATATAAAAAGCCCCCTATAATGCAATCTTTCTTTGCCGGGGTGGTGAAACTGGTAGACGCGCCGGATTCAAAATCCGGTTCCGAAAGGAGTGTCGGTTCGATTCCGACCCTCGGTACCAAAGAAAAGTTCTAAGAAGTACAAATCATACAAAAACCCGCAAGTTATCTAGCTTAGCGGGTTTTTTATTGCCCAAAGAAATCTGTATTTTGCAGTAACCGCCAAACCGACCGAATAAAAGCAGATTTACCCATGCTTGGTAGTTTCGCCGATGTTGCCCAGCAATGGCTCAAATCACTTGAGCATCTAACCAAAGCCGCAGACTCACACCAAGAAAGTCAGCCTGCTTAAACCTACATCGTACCCGCACTTGCTGATAACCTATCTTGGGGTGATGTTACGGCTGTTAAAGAGTGGCGATCATTCGTTACAAAAACCGACTATCACACATTGACAGCGCGCGGATCAATCTACAGCATCACACTATTAAACCAACAAGGATAAGTGACTAATACAGTCGAGGGCTAATTATCCACACCCCAAGAGAGACCGTTAGAGCCGCTTACAACCACTAGCGGCTTTATTGGTTTTCGTATCATCAAATATTTAACAGACTCTCTTAGCCGCTCTATTTACCTAACAACAGCTGCCGATTTATCTTGAAGACTAACCGACACCGGACTTGTCGAAGTCTTGGATTTATCTCTATTTAAACTTGGTAGAACTGTTTCTGTCCCATTGTTAGCAGACACTGGATTAATCAAGGCTGCTGGAGAATTAACATTAACCAACTCTACAGGGAATTTGGCAGGAACTACCGGAGTACCATCATTACCTATCAGTGTGCCGGGAGCATCTGAAGCAACAGATTGCGTAATATCAGCAAGTGCAGTTAACGCTCCGACTGAACTAAGATGATAATTCGACCATAAACCTGTGCTGTCGTGCTTGTTTAGGGTTGCTACATCGTCAACTGTTACCGTTTTATCAGAACCTATATTTGCATCATCAAATCTGCCTACACCACTAATGCTCAACACTTCACCTTCAACAGTACCATTGATTGTGCCAGCACTAATCTGAGCAACTTCATTACCATCGTAGCCTTTATTGTCAGCAATCAAGGTATCTAAAGTGACCTCTTTGGGCGTAATGCTACCGGTGTTAGTTTCAGTTGAGACATCATAGTTACCACTCATATCGACATTGCTACTGTCTTTAATGCTGTAACCATTTTTCACCTGCAAAGTGCTGGCACCTTCACCCAATACATTTTTACTCGAGTATTCTTGAGATGCTATCACTGTGTCGCCACTGACATTACCGCTGACTGTCACTGTTTGATTAGAGTTGGTATTACCGTCATAAACCTTTGTGTCAGCCACTGCACTCAGTGTTAATAG
>CAIZCB010000343.1 GCA_903931355.1 uncultured Pseudomonadota bacterium | reverse complement strand
GGATCAACCAATAAATCTAAATCGCTATCATCTGTATCATCTCCGTGCAGTACAGATCCAAATACTCGCACATTGTTAACCCGATGCTTAAGGGCAATTTCTCGGATAGCATCTCGATACTGGTTGAATGCAATGGATGGGCGCATAAAGATCACCGAATGTCATAGCGTTAGCGGTCACTTCATCAACTGAAACGACCGCTAAATTGCGCTTTAAATGTAATTAACCCGCTTAGAACTTGCGCTTGATGCCGTGATTTCACCGATACTAAACACGGTTTCACCTTGTGCAGCTAAGATTTCCAAGGTTTTCGCTTCATCCGCAGCGTCTACGCAGACGATCATGCCAACACCGCAGTTAAACGTCACCAGCATATCCGCCAAATCAACATTGCCTTGCTGTTGCAGCCAAGCAAAAATCTCTGGCAATTGCCAAGCGCTCAAATTAATCGTAGCGTCTAAATCTTTCGGTAACACGCGCGGCAAGTTTTCGGTAATGCCGCCGCCAGTGATGTGAGCCATTGCGTGAACAGGAACGGTTTTTAGCAATTCCAACAACGGTTTGACATAAATACGCGTAGGCTCTAATAAAGTTTTGCCTAAATGTTTGCCATTCACTTCGCTTTCTAAAGATACGCCGCTTTTTTCAACGATTTTACGGACTAATGAGTAACCGTTTGAATGAGGGCCTGATGAAGCGATGCCAATCAATTTATCGCCCGCTTTGACTTTACTGCCATCGATAATGTTGTCACGTTCGACGATACCGACGCAAAAACCCGCTAAGTCATAATCACCATCAGCATACATGCCAGGCATTTCTGCGGTTTCGCCACCGACTAAAGCCGCACCAGAATATTCACAACCTTTGCCGATGCCTTCGATAACGGAAGCGGCGGTATCAACATTTAGCTTACCGGTCGCGAAGTAATCCAAGAAGAACAAAGGCTCTGCGCCTTGCACGATAATATCGTTGACGCACATCGCGACTAGGTCGATACCAACGGTGTTGTGCAGATTCAAATCCAAAGCCAGTTTTAATTTAGTGCCGACGCCATCAGTGCCGGATACCAAAACTGGGTTTTTATAACGATCCAGCGGTAATTCAAATAAAGAACCAAAGCCGCCTAATCCAGCCATGACACCAGCATTACGGGTTTTAGCTGCAATCGGTTTAATGCGTTCGACTAAGGCGTTACCGGCTTCAATATCGACACCAGCGCTTTTATAATTCAGGCGCTCTTGTTGTTGTTCACTCAATGGGCGCCTCACGTTAAATAAAGGTTGAAGTGGTTGTTATTGTACTATAGATCCTATTGATAACCGACCCGCAAACAGGGGGATTTATGTGTTTTAAAAGGGAGAAAAGTGTGCGTTATTGGATTTTACTGTTAGGTTTATTGTCGAGTTTTCAATTAGCGGCGGTCGAGGTCAGCGGTTTGTATGAAGTCGATTTAGTTGCCAATAGCCAATCAGCCGATGATCGGGTGCAAGTGATGAAACAAGGATTGTTTGCGGTTTTGAATCGAGTGGTGGTGACTGATGACATTGCGAAACTGCCAGTCGTACAAACTATGCTGTTGAATGCTGGTCAATACGTTAAACAATTCCAATATGCTGCACTGAATGAGCAAGAAACCTATAGCGAGCAAACTGCGCGTAAAGTGCATATTGAATTCGATGAAGAGCAAATCTTAACTATTTTGCAGAAAAATCAACTGGCGCTGTGGGATGTCACTAGACCACAAACCCTAGTTTGGCTGGTAGTTGAAGAAGAGGGTACTCAACAGTTTTATAACGCCGACACCATGCCGGATATTGAAAGCGCGTTTAATTTGGCGGCCAAAGTCAAAGGTGTGCCGATGATTTTTCCGTTGCTAGATTTAGATGAGCAACAAGCGGTGTCGGTTGATACTGTATTAGCGATGAACTCAAGCAAGCTATTAGCGGCTTCTGCGCGTTATGAAGTGACTTCGGTGGCGGTGGCGAAAATTGCCAAACACGGTAATTGCTGGCAGGGCAGTTGGGCGTTTCATTTTGATGGCAAGGTCAAACAATGGACTGGCTTGTGTCAGCCTTTACGAGCCAGTGTTCTAGCCGGTGCTCAAGGTATTTACGAGGTACTGTCTAATTATTACGCCGCCAGACCATCAACCCATCACTAAGCTATCGATGCCGTAAGCGCCGCCGTAAACAATTAGGAGATAAGCCAAAGACACCACCAAGGCGGCGGCGTTATTAATATCGAGCACTTGTTTAAAGATACGGGCAATTAACAGCACAGCCCACAATAAAAACCCGCTAAGCAATAGATAGCCAAATGCTTCTTCGCTGGCAGTTGCCCAAAACATGACTGGCAATAAAAACGTCGAAATCACATTTTGGCAAAACAAAATCGCGGTGGTGATTTGAGCAAAACTATCGTGGGATTTATTCAATAACAAAATCCCACCGACAAAACCCAAGGTTAGCAAGGTTTCTAAAATCACTTCAAATATGGCTTCAATATCATCCGACATATTAAATTGGATGAAGAAAATCACTGCGAAGTAGAAAATCAAATTTTGTTTGAAAAACCGCTGTGAGGTCGGTAGTAGTAATACATAACCACGTAACCAGCACAGCGGTAGATAGGCGTTGAAATTATTCATCACAGTTGCCTAGCAGCAATCGTTAAATCTCGTCGTTAGCGAAAGCTTCGGCTTGTGAGGCATAAAATGCTTGTTGTTGGTTGTAGCTAAATTGATCATTCAGCGCTTGAACCAAGTCTTTGCTTTGTTCTAGTAAGCCGGCCAGTTTTTTACGATTTTTCTTGTTTTTGCCAACTGGTGAAGTAGTTGGTAATAAAACCCGCCAAAAGCTCAAGCTTTTTTCAAATAATCCCGCTAAATCTTCT
>CAIZCB010000342.1 GCA_903931355.1 uncultured Pseudomonadota bacterium | reverse complement strand
GATACTCATATTGGCGGCAAACGCGAAGTAGCGTCTTACCAGAACATTATTGACGCTTTGCAATTACCTGCTGAACAGATTGTGTTCTTATCTGATATACGAGAAGAGTTAGACGCAGCTCGCCAAGCGGGTTTGCAGACGGTGTGGTTGGTGAGAGATCAAGCAATCGATTCTCAAGCCGAGCATCAGCAAGTCAACGATTTCGACGCAATCCAAATTTAATCGCCATTATGAAAATCGCTATTCTGTCCCGCGATAGCACTTTGTATTCCAGTGTGCGATTGATGGAAGCCGCAGTTGCTCGGGGGCACAAAGCACGGGTGCTTGATCCGACCCATTGCTACATGAATATCACCGATATGAAGCCATCAATTCATTATCAAGTTGAAAATCTAGCCGAATATGATGCGGTTATTCCACGGATTGGCGCTTCGTTAACCTTCTTTGGTACCGCAGTTTTGCGACAGTTCGAGGTGATGAATACCTTTGTGCTCAATAACTCCGCCGCCATCACCCGCTCCCGCGACAAACTAGCTTCCAGCCAATTGTTAGCCAGAAAAGGCATTGATTTACCTATTACCGCTTTCGCTCATAATCCCGACAATATTGATGACCTGATTTCAGAAGTTGGCGGTGCGCCGCTGGTGATTAAAATCGTCGAAGGTTCGCAAGGCAT
The DNA here is from genome assembly GCA_903931355.1 of uncultured Pseudomonadota bacterium. Lineage (GTDB taxonomy): Bacteria > Pseudomonadota > Gammaproteobacteria > Methylococcales > Methylomonadaceae > Methylomonas. Next base: position 2,709 of record CAIZCB010000342.1, on the reverse strand, counting down.
AGGCGTGGTGTTGGCCGAAACTGATAATGCTGCCCGTAGCGTGATTCAAGCTTTTATGGGCTTGAACGCCAATATCATGGTGCAAGAGTTTGTCAAAGAAGCCGCTGGCAGTGACATTCGCTGTTTTGTGATTGGCGACAAAGTAGTGGCGGCAATGAAACGGCAAGGCGCAGAAGGTGAATTTCGCTCTAATCTGCATCGCGGCGGTTCTGCATCTGCAGTTAAATTAACCCCGCAAGAACGCGCCGTTGCGGTTCGCGCCGCCAAAGTGATGGGTTTAAATGTCTGCGGTGTTGATTTATTACGCTCCAACCGAGGGCCTTTGGTGATGGAAGTTAATTCCTCGCCCGGTTTAGAAGGTATCGAAAAAACCTCTGGCAAAGATATTGCCAGCTTAATGATTGAATTCATCGAAAAAAATGCCAATAAAACCAAAAGCGCCGTCTGATTCAATCATGTTCTTCCCTTATTTGTTTTAACTCATCCGTTAAATTTGGAATCAATCCATGTCTGCAAAGCATACAACTCAATCTAAACAACAACTGGCCGCACTGTCATTAAGTGCCATTGGCGTGGTGTTTGGTGATATTGGCACCAGTCCGCTGTACGCGGTTAAAGAGGTTTTCGCCAGCGGTATAAGTACCGACCCTAATCATGTGTTGGGGGTGTTATCGTTAATTTTCTGGTCGTTAACCTTAGTGGTGACGATTAAGTACGCGATTTTCATTATGCGAGCTGATAACAAAGGTGAAGGCGGTGTTATGGCCTTGATGGCTTTGGCATTGAATGGCGCTAAAAATAATCCGCAACGTCAGGTTTTTCTGATTACCACTGGCTTGCTGGGGGCGGCGCTATTTTATGGCGATAGCATCATAACCCCCGCTATTTCGGTATTGAGTGCGGTCGAAGGTTTACAGATTATTGCGCCTAAATTAGAACACTACATTTTGCTGATTACGATTGTGGTGTTGGGTATTATGTTTATGATGCAATCTAGTGGCACCAGCAAAGTCGGCCGATTATTCGCACCCGTGATGGTGATTTGGTTTGCTTCGTTGGCGGTACTTGGGGTGATTAACATTATCAAAGTACCTAGCGTATTGATGGCGGTCAATCCGGCTTATGGGTTCAGTTTGTTGTTAGAACTGGGCTGGAAAGGCTTTGTGATTATGGGCGCGGTGGTTTTATCAATCACTGGTGCTGAAGCTTTGTATGCTGACATGGGACATTTTGGCTTAAAACCAATTCGCTTTGCTTGGTTTGGTTTCGTGTTTCCGGCTTTATTACTGAATTATTTTGGTCAAGGCGCGTTACTGATTAGCAATCCTGCTGCCATCGAAAATCCTTTCTATTTATTAGCACCGGATTGGGCGTTGTATCCCTTATTAATTTTGGCAACACTAGCAACCGTGATTGCATCGCAAGCGGTTATTTCCGGTGCATTCTCTGTGACTCGCCAAGCGATTCAATTAGGCTATTGTCCGCGCATGAATATCCTGCATACCTCCGGTGATGAAATGGGGCAAGTCTATGTACCGGCGGTTAACTGGTTATTGATGGTGTCGGTGTTTATCTTGGTATTGAGTTTTCAATCCTCGTCGTCATTGGCATCGGCTTACGGTATTGCTGTGACTGGCACCATGATGACAACCACCATTTTGGCGTTTTATGTCATTCAAGCCCTTTGGAAATGGAATAAACCGACCAGTATCTTGTTTTTGTCGTTTTTCTTGTCGATAGATTTAGCGTTTCTGATTCCAAACTGCCTAAAAATCCCGACTGGCGGCTGGTTGCCACTAGTGGTGGGTGGTGTATTGTTTTTGATCATGACCACCTGGATTAAAGGCAAAGCCTTGCTGGCAGAATATCTGGATGAAAAACGGATGTTGTTTGAAGAATTGGAAGAGCGAATTAAAGATCATCCGCTGGCCACCGTCGAAGGCACCGCGATTTATCTAGCTCGCAGTGTTCACGGTGTACCGCAAGTGTTGTTACACAATCTTGAGCACAATCATGTACTACACGAAAAAATCATCGTATTAACCATTGTCACCAAAGAAGAGCCGTATGTTGATGAAGCGCATCGCTTGAAAATCCGTGCGTTTGGCGATAACGGTAATTTCTTCCGCGTCAAAATGTATTTTGGTTTTCAAGAACAACAAGACGTTCGCCGAGCTTTACAGCTATGTTGTCATGAAGGTTTGGATATTGACCAAAAGAACGTATCGTTTTTCATCGGCAGCGAACGCTTAGCTTTCCGCCGTAAAAGCCCAATGCCAAAATGGCGTCGTTCTTTGTTCAGATTCTTAACCCACAACTCAAGCAGCGCGATTGAATACTTCAAGATTCCAGTTGATCGAGTGATTGAATTGGGGATTAGGATAGAGCTTTAGCGCCATCCACTCTGAGTAATAAGCGATAATGAGTCCAGCTAAATTCGGAACGCACTGCGTTCCAATTTGGAAAGTGCTGAAAAAAGGCACGCATATATCGCAGGTTTGAGGCGTCAAAACTGAAGCGTGACGGGGTTTATAACCCCGTTACTCACATTTTAAAATCTATTGAAGCATCCAAACCTTTCAGTCGGGGTTGCAAACCCCGACTGAAAGGTTTGGATTTATGTTTACTCTGACCCAATTATTCTTGAATCATATAGAGCTATATACTGCAACGGGTAGAATCAATACACTCAGAACTAAAACAACAATT
>CAIZCB010000341.1 GCA_903931355.1 uncultured Pseudomonadota bacterium | reverse complement strand
GTGACTAATCTTTACGCTCAAGCCGGAAAATGCCGTGTCGAGAGCATTGTTTACCCCTGCGATACCGCGCCAGAAATTGAAACCACCGCACCGGGCAATAAAAAATTCATGGTTTATCCAAGACCGATTGAATTAGAAGCCACCGATAAACTCCGCGGTTTTCCTTTCACGCAAGTGGTTGATGATGTCGAGCAATTGATCGACAGCGTTCGCCAAAGGCTGGCTAGTTTATGAGTGAACGGATTTTATTTATCACTGGCCGTCTCGCCGAAAAACAAGTGCGGCAAGTGCTGGAAAAAATGCAGCCGGATTTTTTGTATCAAGTGCATGTGATGGGCGTTACCGTGGCGGCGTTAATCACTGCCGATATGATTGCCCGACGTTTAACCGATACAGCAGGTGCCGATAGAATTATCGTGCCGGGTCGCTGCCGAGGTGATTTAGAGGCTTTATCACAGCATTTTGGCATCCCTGTTGAGCGCGGCCCAGAAGAAATTAAAGACTTACCGCAATACTTCGGCCAAGCCGCTCATCAGTACGATTTGAGCCAATACCAAACCAAGATTTTTGCCGAAATTGTTGATGCGCCGAATATCAGCGTTGAAGCGATTGTTGAGCGGGCGTATTACTACAAAGCGAATGGCGCTGATGTGATTGATATTGGCTGCTTGCCAGACACGCCATTCACTCATTTAGCCGAAACCATTCGCACTTTAAAACACGAAGGTTTTCTGGTCAGTATCGATTCTTTGCAAGATGCCGATTTATTGGCGGGTGGCAAAGCCGGTGCCGATTACATGCTGAGTTTGACTAAATCTAGTCTGTGGATTGCTGATGAAGTAGCGACCACGCCGATTTTGATCCCCGAAACTCACGGTGACTTAGACTCGCTAGATGAGCCGATTCGGATTCTGCAAGCCAAAAACCGCGCTTTTATCGTCGATCCGATTTTGGACCCTATTCATTTTGGTTTTACCGATTCCATCGTTCGCAATCATCAATTTCGCCAACGCTATCCTGAGGTCGAAATGATGTTCGGGGTTGGCAATATCACCGAATTGACTCACGCCGACACCAGCGGCATGAATGCTTTATTAATGGGGATTTGTTCGGAGCTGAATATCAACCATATTCTCGCCACTCAAGTCAGCAAACACGCTTGCCGAGCGATTAAAGAAGCCGACCGCGCGCGGCGAATTATGTTTGCTGCCAAGCAAAACAACAGTTTACCGAAGCATATCAACAGTGATTTGCTGACGATTCACGACACCGCGCCCTTCCCTAATAGCTTGGAAGAAATCCAAAATCTCGCCAGCCAAATTAAAGACCCCAGCTACCGGATTCAAACCAGCAGCGAAGGTTTGCATGTGTTTAATCGTGATGGTTTACACAGTGCCCAAGACCCGTTTGAGCTGTATCCGAAATTAAAAGTCGAAACCGATGGCGGTCATGCGTTTTATCTGGGCGTTGAATTGGCGAGGGCAGAAATTGCTTGGCAACTGGGCAAACGCTTTACCCAAGATCAAGCTTTGAGCTGGGGTTGCGCCAGCCAAATTGAGGAATCGACGGTGGATTTACATACTTTTAAACCGGTGGGGAGTACTTTGAAAAAGCATGAGTAGATTTATTAAAACTTAACCCAGAGCAATTCGGGTTAGTAAAGCTAATATGCCAGTGGATAACGCTAATGACAGCCCAATCATCCACTTTAATAATGTTAATTCAGCACGAATAGGTGCAAGTTCAAGCTGTAAGTCTTTACGACTAACGACATCAGTTGCAGACAACACCTCAGCAAAGGCCTCTACTTCTGCCTCAGCTTGTTGAGAAGTAAAACCAGCTGCTTCTAACTTTCTAGTCAACTTTAACGTATCAAAAGTAATCGTTGTCATAATCAGGTCTCCTATATTTATTGTATTCTACACTAATCAAATTGAAATTAGCTTATACACAGCCCCCATGACACCCATTATCCATTAACGCTCTGCCGCTAGGGGGGGGGCTCGCAACCCAGGACTGATAAGGCTTCCAGGCGCTTCTCCATGGCTGTATTTCACTGGCTGCCATCGGTTTAGCAATCGCAAAACCCTGCCCTAATTCACAGCCCATTTTCAACAACATTTCACCTTGCTGCACCGTCTCAACC
>CAIZCB010000340.1 GCA_903931355.1 uncultured Pseudomonadota bacterium | reverse complement strand
GCATCTAGGAGCAATCAAAACTCTTACAGCAGGCTTCTAAAATAAATAGCTAAACATATCAATCAGTTATTTTGATTTTGTTTTTATGTATATTTTGGCACGGAAACTGCTTTTATAAATTGTGGTTAAAGCATAAATTTGTAATGACTTTAAACCCTTGAAGGGTAATAAATTTTAATAATAAGGATGTAATATGAAACTACTGATTAAATTAATGCTTTTAACCACTTTGTTGTTTTCTTCAACAATTTTTGCACAAGAGGCTCATCCCTATACAGCCAAAGCGCCAAAGTTAGATAAACAAAAAATCGAAGCTTTATTAGCTAACCCAGAAAAATTGGTTGTGGTTGATGTTCGTAGACCAGATGAGTTAACTGCGATTGGTGGCTTTCCGGTTTATTTAAGTATTCAAAGCAAAGATTTGGAAAAATACTTGGCTTATATTCCTAAAGATCGCCAATTAGTCACTGTTTCTAATCACGCAGGACGCGCTGGTAAATCGGCAGATTTATTGGCTGATAAAGGTTTTGATGTGGTTGGTGCCATTGGTGTTCAGGATTATGAAGCGGAAGGTGGTGTTTTAACCAAAATTCCAGTACCTGCACCAAAACCTTAATTTTTGATTTCGACTTAATCGCACTGCTGATATTGAATGTCAGCAGTGCGTTTTTATTTCTGTTTTAACGGTTATTTACCACCATGAAATTTTTAAATTGGTTGTTATATCAATCTCATCGCTGGCTAGGTGTGGTGTTGGGAGTATTTATGTTTGTTTGGATTACATCGGGTTTAGTAATCATGTATTCCACGCCAACGACGCAAACCCGAAGCCAGCAATTGGCTCATGCCGAGCCTTTATTGCCCGATTCCAATTGGTTAAGTCTCGGTGAAGTTTGGCAACGCAGCGCTGAGCAAAGGCAAGCGTTAGTGGATGGGCAGCAGTCAAACGGACATGGCGCGGCAGAGAAAGCTAATCCAGCGCCTGCAACTATTTTAGATGCACGCTTACAACGTATTGCTGGTGAACCGCTATGGCTGGTTGAAGACAGTCGCGGCAAACGGTTTGCTTTATCGGCGTTGGATGGCAGTTTAAAAAACATCTCAGTCGAACAAGCGTTAACCATCGCTCAACACTGGGCAAAGGAGCAAGGATTGAATGATCCGCTGGAATTTGCTCATTTGGAAACCGTCGATGCACCGATTATTTTGCGTAATCAAGATGCCTTAAAACCTTTTCATCGTATCGGTTTTGGTGGCGAGAGCTATGAACTATTAATTTCCAGCCGAACCGGTGAGGTATTACATGCTTCAACGGCATTTAATCGCGCTTTTTATTGGGCGGGAAATTGGATACATACCTTTAAGCCATTGACTTCTCTGGGTTTGGAGCATCAGCGGCATTTAATTCAACAATGGGCGGGTGGCTTGGCGGCGATTGCCTGTTTAACTGGGTTGATTATTGGCTGGTTACGCTGGCGACCAGGTTTTGGCGGCAAGCGCACTTATTCCGAAGGTCGCACTCAGCCTTATCGTGAGTTTTGGGCTAAATGGCATTTTTGGACCGGTTTAATCGGTGGTAGTTTGGCGTTGTTTTGGGCTTCGAGTGGCTTTTTAGAAACCAATCCTGCTCATTTATTTTCATCGCCAGATGTCAGTAAAGTTGAGCAAGCGCGTTATTTAGGCGCTGAATTGCCTGACTTGGTTGCAAATTGGCAGCCAACTTTAAAATATAGCGCTATCGAAGGTTCGGAATTGGTGGAATTGACTTGGAAGCGAGTCGCTAATGAGGCGGTTTTATTAGCTTATACCCAAAATGGCGAGCGTTGGCCGCAAGCGTTATCCGGTGCTAGTGCAAAAATTACTGAAACAGCTTTGCTAACTGGGATACAGCGTTTATCGGCCAATACAGCTGTCGCTAATCAGCAATTGCTCAGTGATTACGATAGCTATTACTATCCAAGACACCATCAAACTTTAGTTGAAAGACCGTTGCCGATTTTGAAAGTCGAGTTGGCTGATGAGGCTGGCACACGCTTTTATATCGATCCACAAGATGGACGGATTTTGGCTAAGTTAGATCGTAGTCGTCGGCTATTTCGCTGGGTTTATAGCGCTTTACATCACTGGGATTTTGGTTGGTTGTATTACCGACCGATTTGGGATCTTTGGATGCTAACCTGGATAGGTTTTGGGATTGTTTTAGGTGCGAGTTCTTTGGTATTAGGCTGGAGACGCTTGAAGCTAACTTTTGTACCTAAAAAGAAGCCTGTTAAGGTTGCAAGAGCTAAGAGTCAGTTATTGCCTGATTAATTCAATAAATATTGATCTTGTGTTGAGCTATCAGCACAAGGTCAATATGTCTAAGAAAAATTATTATTTTAGTGACGGCAGGGCTTTGTGCTTTATTGATTGTGCTGTTAGCTAAGAGGGTATTACCATCTGGTAATATTTTTTATGAAAATAAATTAGATAAATACTATTTAAAAATGATAAAGGCGAGTGGTGAGTTCGCCTTATCAAAGCATCCTTGTTGGTAACAATCCATTGTCACCGAATCCATTTTGATAACACATGACAGGAACTCCTTTGAGTTCGTTAGAGATTTTAATGATTATTTTTATGCTTGGGAAACAATCATTTTAGAATTAGTTATCGGTATTTTAAATATGCTATCAATTTAGCTGATTTTCGCTAGAAAGAAAAAGCGGGGTTGCCCCCGCCGAATAATGACATCCATGTTGGTAATTGTCCGTAATCACCATTCCACTTAACCAAGGTAAACACAGAGACTCTTTAACGAATCAGTTGCTACTTTATGCGGTTTAAATGCGCTAGGGAAACGATAAATTATGATTTTTATATCGTTTTATTGGATTGAGGCTCCGGCACTTCGGTTTGAAGGCTTGTTTGCTCGCCAAAGGCATCTAGCGCTGCATTGATTTCTAAAATCGCAGCTTCACTATCGGTGATAGTTTGCTGTAATTGTTGAGCAACTGGGCTTTGTTGGCCAAGTTGCCGCAATTCTTCGGCTTGTAATTGCAAATTGATTTCGTTTTTTAGTTGATCAACGGTTTGGCGAGTTTTGCCTATCCATAAACCAGCAACCCTTGCCACGGTTGGTAACTTTTGTGGGCCGATGACGATTAACGCCACTAATCCAACCATCATTAATTCTGAAAATCCAACTTCAAACACAGTTAACCTTTGATTTGTTAGTTTTAATCATCGTGCTTAATTGCCGATTGTTTGCGCTGTGTATTAGGTAACATGCCATATAAACCGAGTTTGTGGCGTAACACGTTGCGGCTAATGTCTAACAAGCGCGCGGTTTGCACTTGGTTTTCTTCGCAAAACTCAAAGGCAGTGCGAATCACGGTTTCTTCGATGATTTCAAATAATTTTGGTGGTGCCTGCTCGCAGAGTTTTTGCAGCGCAGTTTCCAATGAGCTAGTGGATATTGTTGGTACTGATTCTGTTGGTCTGATGCCTGATAATTTAAAATCTTCTGGGCGTAAGCGATTGCTAGGGCAAACTAATAAGGCACGATGGATGGCGTTTTCTAGTTCGCGGATATTGCCCGGCCAGTCATAGTTAAGCAGGGTTAATTCCGTCGCTGGAGATAGTTTAATTTCTCCGTAGCCTAGGCGGTCACCGTAGATTTTCAAGAAGTGTTGAGCCAGCGGCAAAATATCACCGGGGCGGTCACGTAAGGGACTTAGCTCAATGGTGGCGACGTTAAAGCGGTAGTACAAGTCGGCTCTAAAATGGGCGGCTGCTACTGCTTGTTCGAGGTTGACATTGGTAGCAGCAATGATACGGACATCAATCGGTACTGGTTGTCTTGAGCCAACTTTCACTACTTCTTGTTCTTGCAAAACACGCAGTAATTTAGCTTGTAGCGCTAAAGGCAAATCCCCCACCTCATCTAAAAACAAACTACCTTTGTTAGCTGTTTCAAACCAGCCATCTTTAGTCGTCAATGCGCCGGTAAATGAGCCTTTTTCATGGCCAAACAACTCGCTTTCAATCAAGCTTTCGCTAAGTGCAGCGCAATTTAGGGCGCCAAAGGTGTTTTTGCTGCGTTTGCTTAAAGCATGAATATGACGAGCGACCAGTTCTTTACCCGTACCAGTTTCGCCAATGATTAGTACGGTCGCATCGCTGGGCGCGATACGTTCAATTTGTTCTAACAGTCTTTGTGAAACGGGGTCTTCAAAAACCATCGCTGTCGCTCGCAGCGACAAGGCAAGAGAGCGGGATTGCAGTTCATCAAACGCAAGCAAGGTTGAGCTTGAACTGGTGTCTTTATAGTTGTTTGATACTTTACGGCCTAACAGTGATTCCATATAAAATTTGTATTGTTTGTAGCATTAATCGGTTGAAGTGCTAATTAACTTCTTGTTTGCTGTTTATTTAGCAAAAATGATGCCATTTTTTATTTTTGGCGAAAATAATTTTTATG